>DATAQH010000159.1:0-9315 GCA_036264815.1 Candidatus Cybelea sp. | reverse complement strand
CGAAGCGACCTTCGGTCTAACCGGCGGAAGCATCTTCCAAGGGGCGATGCCGCTGCATCAGCTCTTCGCGTTTCGTCCGGTGCCCGGCTTCGCCGGCTACGCAACGCCCATCCGCGGCCTCTATCTCTGCGGGGCGGCGGCGCACCCCGGCGGCGGCGTCATGGGCGCGGCCGGCTGGAACGCGGCTCGCGTCATGCTGGCGCAGGGACGTCTAGCCCGCTAGGAGGCTACGCTCCGTCGAAGGCGCGACGCAGCTCGTTGATGTCGAGCTTGCCCATCTCCATCATCGCCTTCATCGCACGCCCGGCTTTTTCGCGGTCTGGATTGCCGAGGAGCTCCACAAGCCCGCTTGGGACGATGTTCCAAGCGAAGCCGTATTTATCGCGCAACCAGCCGCAGGGCAGATACTCCCCGCCCTCGCCGAGCCGCTCCCAGAGCCGATCGACCTCCCCCTGCGTTTGGCAGGTTACGAAGAGCGCGATGCCGCCTTGCGGAATATCCGAGCCGCTCTCCTGCCCGTCGTCGCTTCCCCCGCCGTTGAGCGCCAAATACTCCTGACCCTCGAGCGCAAACTCGATCATCATGACGTCGCCCTCGTCCCCCGGCCCCTCCGCGTCGTAACGGCTGACGTTGGTGACTTTCGAATCGGAAAAGCTCGATACGTAGAAGTTTACCGCTTCTTCTGCTTTTCCGTTGAACCAAAGCAGCGGCGTGATGCTCTTGCTCATTGCTCTTTCGTAAAGTCGCCCGGAACGCTGAAAACCGGATCGCCGGCGTCGATCGGCCGGGAGTTGCCGCGCTCGGTAATAACCGTCATCGAGCGCCCACGTTCATCGAACGAGATCGCCTGGTACATGGCGAAGTTGCCCAGCGGCAGGCTCGGGCCGCTCTGCTGCACGCTGAACCGTTTCTCGAGACCAGCCGTGCGCAGCGCGCGCATCACCTGCGACGCGACGCCGGAAACGATCCCGAACTGCTGGCCCGGGTTCATTTTCCCAGGATTGCTCGGCATGCCCGGCGAGCACTGCACGGCCGGCATCCCGAAGCCCGCGTAGTAGGCGGTTAAGTTTCCGTCGTGCGTCTCCGACTCACCCGAAGGCTTCGTCATCGTGAACTGCATCTGCGAGCTATAGCCGTTTGTCGACTGGTTGTCGATCTGCCGCGAGCCGAGCGACTTGTTCGTGATGACGATCGCGATCTTCGTGTCGTCGCCTTTGAACGAGCCGTCGCCGTTGCCGCCCTTCGACGGGCCTGACGAAGAGTTCGGCTGGTCGAGCGACACGATGCGGTACGTCTTCTTTTTGAGATCGAGGGTCGTGAGCGTCCGCGCGCTGCAGTCGAGGATCGTCGCGGTCCCCATCGCGGGCTGGTCGGTTCGTTCCTTGCTGCCGGCGATATAGTGCCGCTCGGCCATTCCGTTTTGCATCAGCGCCATGAAGCCCGCAGGGAGCATGTGCCCGAAGAGGCCGCCGCCGGACGACTGCGTGCCGGAGGCCGCCGCGGAATAGTCCGTATCGAACGATCCCGGCTGCAGCGACGACGGGTCCGCGCCAAGCGACATCTTCGTCACGGAATCCCACGCCAGACCGGCCGGAGCGGCCGCCGCGAACAGCGGCGCGGCGCCGAGCGCTAGGGCTACGCCTAACGCGAGCTTATTCATCGTCGACCGGTTCGTCGATCCAGGATTTTGGCTCCTTCAAATAGTCCTTGATTTTGTATTTAGTGGGAATCGGAATGAACGCGCGCGGCGGCGCACGGAAGTCGAAGCTGTCGATTAGACTGTTGGCACGCACGTCCGTATAGCCGTCGGAGGTCGCTCCAAGCGGCGGCAGGCTGAAGGCCTGCTCGATGAACTTGAGGATGCTGCCGAACTCGTATTGCGTGTGCGAAACGTAACCTTTCTTTGCATACGGCGAGACGATGAGACAGGGAATGCGGATGCCCAAGCCGCGGAAATCCAGCTGCGGCGGGGGCGCGTTATCGTACAAGCCGCCCCAGTCGTCCCAAACGACGACGATCGCCGTCGAATCCCAATACTTGCTCTCCCCGATCGCGTTGACGATCGCACCGACCCACGACGGCCCTCGGTCGCCCGCACTTCCCGGATGATCCGAGTCGATCTTGGTCGGCGTAACCCAGACGACGTTCGCCAAGTCGCCGTTCTTGATGTCGTCCAGGACGGTGTAGGGCGGCGCGCCGATATCCTTGGGCCAGTCCGGCCCGTAGCGTACGTCGTAGATCGCTTCGAAGGGCGCCCAGATTCCGGCGTTCATCAGTTTGGTCACGTAATACTTCCACGAGACGTTGGCCGCATCGAGCGTATCGGCCATTGTCTTGAACTGCGTGAAGCACGGGAACGGCCCAAGCCGCCAGTGCACGATCTGATACTCGTCGACGAACGAACTGGTCGTCCCCGGTTTCGAATCGCAATCTTGCGGCGCGGCGCTGGGGAAGTCCACCTCCGCTTTCGTCGGACTGAGGTTGTCGGTCCCGGCGATCAGCGTGAGGTGCGCGGTATAGCTCGGTCCGATCTCGGTCGGAAACATGTCGTCGGCCAGAACGTACTGCTTCGCCATCTGCCAGTACGGGGCGATTTCACCACGCTGCACGTACGAGTACCCCGCGCGCCCGTATTTACTGAACCCGTCCATTTGGCCGTTGTCCCACATCCGAAGCCCCGCGACAAACGAGTGCGGCAGGTTCGGAGACTTCTCCATCGTCACCACACTCAACGGAATCTTGATACGCTTGCCCGACGCGTCCTTGCCGTAGCCGTACATCGGCGCGTTCGCGCCAGGGTATCCGGCGAAGAAATTCTCAAACGTCCGGTTCTCTTGAACGATGACGACGACGTGCTTGATGTAGAGGCCGACCGAACCGGAATTCCGATGGCCCGCGGCAAGTGGAAGAACCTGCTGCGCGAGGCTCGGCGAGCCATTGCTTGACGAACACGCGCTCGTCAGCACGAGGCCCGACGAAACCAGAACAAATAGCAATGGTTGAAAGCGCATTTGGGGGGCCCCCTTCAAGGAAGAAAAACGAAGCTGAGGCTTTCCGCAGGCATGGCTAGAGTCCCCGCTTCGCGTACTAGTACTAGGAGCGTCTGCCCCGCTCTATTCGGAGGTACCGTTGAGATTCCAATTCCTGGTCCGTGCTTTTGTCGGGTCGTGCACGGCTTTTGCAATGCTCTGCGGCTGCGGCGGCTCGCCGGCGTCCGCACCGATCGTCCCCGCGACCACCGGAGCGCCGGCTCACCGCACCGCTAGCAAGATCGGTCCCTTGCTTTACGTGATTGGGCAGAAGGCGGTCTACGTTCTCGACTTTCCGTCGGGGCAGCTGCGGGCGACGATCCAAAGGCAAGGCTATGCTGCCTGCTCCGATAAGCAGGGCAACGTCTTTATTGCCGGCGATCATGGTCTGGACGAGTTCAGCCACGGCGGCACGACGCCGATCGCGCACTTGGTGCTCCCCTACACGACCAACGGCTGTTCCTACGATGCGACGACGCAGACGCTCGCGGCGACTAGCGGCGGCTATGTCGCCATCTTTCATCAGGAACAGAATCCCGCAGTCATGTACTCCTCGGGATTCTCCGCAAGCGAGTGCGGCTACGACAATACGGGCGATCTGTACGTCGACGGCTACGCCTACCCGAACGTCTTCTCGTTCTCCGTTCAGCCGCACGGCCTCCGCGACTTCTACCAAGTGAGTCTCCCAAGCGGCATGAACGCCACGGCCGGGCAGGTCCAGTGGGATGGCACCCACATCACGATCGAAAGCGGCGTGGGCAAAACCAACGCGCTGAAGATCTATCGGCTGACCGTCTCCCACGCATTTAAAGCAACGCTTGCGGGCACGGTAACGCTCTCGCTCGCGTCGATCGATCCCGCACTCTCGTGGATTCACAGCGCGACATCGCAGATTATCGTGCCCTACCAGCTCGGCTACGACTCGACGACTTCGGCGCTCGGATACTGGAAATACCCGGCCGGTGGGCCGCCGGTGAAGAAGATGGCGAAGAATTTTGGCAGCAAATCGGGCGCGCTGCTCGGAGTTACGTTGAGCGTGCCCGGCTCCTAATATCGCGGAGGGACCCCCATGCCACGGATTCTCCTTTTAACGGTTCTCTTCGCTCCCGCGGTCTGTTTGGCGGGATGCAGCGGCTCGAACGCGACACCCGGCTTGCCCGCTGCACTTAACGCGGCCTCGCAGTCCGGCACCACTCACACTAACGTCGTGGTCCTTCGCCGCGGCCTCCGCCCGGATGCGCCGCCGGGCTGGTCGCCGGCAGATCTGGAGGCTGCCTACGACCTGCCGTCGTCGTCGCAGGGCACGGGCCAGATCGTCGCCATCGTCGATGCATACGACAATCCGAACGTCTCGGCCGATCTTGCGAGCTATCGCTCAACGTTCGGGCTGCCCCCGGCGAACTTTACGAAATACAATCAAGACGGCCAGACCGGTGACTACCCGGAGGGCAGCAGCGCCTGGGGCGTCGAGATCGATCTCGACGTTGAGACGCTCTCGGCGAGCTGCCCCAACTGCACGATCGATCTCGTCGAAGCAAACTCCGACGGCGCAAAAGACCTGGAAGCGGCGCTCGCCCAAGCCGTCAAACTCGGTGCGCACGTGGTTTCGGTGAGCTGGGTCTGTGCGGGCTCCGACTGCGTCGACAAATCGTTTTTCCGGGCCAAGGGCGTCGAATATCTCGCGGCCGCGGGCGACAGCGGACAGGGCGCTAGTTATCCGTCAGCTTTCGATAGCGTCGTCGCAACCGGCGGCACCGTGCTTTCGAAAGGCGGCGGCGGAAAGCGCGGCTGGAGCGAAAGCGTCTGGCCCGACGGGAGCGGCGGCTGCACCAGCGGGCACAAACCAAAGTGGCAGCACGACACCTATTGCGGGGGGCGCCTTACCAACGACGTCGCGTCGGTTGCTACCAACCTTTCCGAGTACGATAGCTACGGCGAGAGCGGATGGATCACCGTCGAAGGCACCGCCGCAACGGCGCCGTTTTTAGCCGGCGTCTTCGGCTTGGCCGGAAATGCCGCCGACCAAAAAGGCGGCCGCACGTTCTGGCAAACCGCGCACCACAAGTATCTCTATCCGGTCCAACACGGCGGCAGTTCGTGCGCCTACGCGATGGGCCGCTACAACACATGCACCGGGTGGGGAACGCCGCACGGCATCGCAGCATTTTAGCCGGGAGTGAAGCCTCTCACGAAGTTCGCGGCCGCTGCGGCCATAAGCGCGCTGCTGACGGCGCCCGCGTTCGCCGGCGATCCGGGGACGATCGGCGCCTACGTCACGCCGTATTACAATTCGGCGGGCCCAGTCATCAAGGTCGGAAAGTTCAGCTCCGGCCTCGCCTCTCAGGTGCCGGGGCAGTTTGTCGCCACGATCGTCCGCATGAAGAAGCAGTGGGGCACGCTGAACTTCGTCGAGCTCTACGTCGGCGCGATGCGGCTCTACGACCTGGGCTATCGCAACGAGGCGACCTACTGGTTCTACGCGGCGCAGTTTCGCGGGCGTCAGTATGCAGCGCTCGTCGATCGGAATAAATTGGGCAACGTGGGCAGCCCCGGCTTCGAGCTCTACCACGCGCAGGACGCATTCTTCCAGCTCGCCGGCCCGAGCATCAATGGCTACGCCTTCGGCGACGTCGCCGTGCTGCAGAAGATCGTCGCGGCGGTCGAGTCGCAGAACCGAACCGTCCCCGATATGAGCTCGATGTATCCCGGCGTCGCATTCATCCACAAAGCGCAATGGCCGCAAAAGAACGCCGAGCTCGAATCGGGGCTTGCCAAGCTCGCCGAATACTTGTCGACACAGAAACCTCAGATCGCCCAGGAACGCGAGCGGAACGGCACGCAAGCGCGTTTTGCAAAGCTCTCCAGCAAACGCTTTCCCGGAGGTTTATAGAGCGTAACGATTAATCGCGGGCGTTCGCGCTGCGCTCGCGCGTAAGCGCCGCCGCAATCGCGACTGCAGCGACCGCCGCCAATCCGACGACGTTAGAGATCAGCGTAAAGCGATCGTTGATCGTCATGCCCGCCTGCGACATCCCGGCGACGGCGTTGCCGATAAGCCGCTCCATGATCGCGCCGGCGAGCATTGCTCCGATGGCGAACAATATGACGAACGCCCACGCGATCTTCGCCGGAAACGATTTGCGGTAGATCGCAATCAGCGGAAGTATCAGCAGATCGCCGTAAATAAAGCTGGTGTTCGCTCCGAGGGGTATGCCCGCATTGGCGAGGTAACGCGCGACGGGCACGTTGCCCATCGAGCAGATGAAGGTCGCGACCGCAATCAGCAGTCCGACCGCCAGCAGCAGCACGTAGCCTGCGAACGGCACCGAGCCGACCGCCCGCAGGGCCGAAGCGAGAACGCCCGTTGGAATCAGCGCCGCGGCGAACCCCGCGATCAGATACCCCAGGATGAGCTCGGTGCGCAGCATCCGCACGTCGGCCAGCGCGGTCGACGCCACCGCGCTCCAACTTCTCGCGAGGGGCTCGGCGCCCATATGGTGGTGCTCGCAGCCTTCGTGCTCCCCTTCGCCGGCCGAGTTGTACTCGCGCTGCAGCCGCGCGAGTTCTGCGCTACCGAACAACAGTGAGAGGCCGATCGTGACGAACGCGATGATGATGACGCCGCCGAAAAACTCCGCGAAAGCAAAGCGCCACCCCAGCAACGACCAGAAGAGGATCAGGATCGCGACGTTCATATTCGTCGACGAGATCAGAAATGAAAAGACGGAGCGGATATCCGCTCCGCTGCGATAGAATCCGCGCGCTGCAGCCGCGGCGCCGTACGAGCACGAGGATGAAATGATTCCGAATCCGGCACCGTAGAGCAAGCCCCGCATTCCGGGCCCGAGATACCGCTCCATCGTCGCCGGAGTAAGCATCACCTGAACGACCGCCGAGATCAGAAAACCGAAGATCAAACCGAAAAGGCTGTCCCAGAAGAACATCCCCGCTTGCGAAATGCCGGCCACCAGCGCGTGGCCCGCGGCCGACAGCACTCCCGCGCCTTACCCGCCGACCGGAACGGGCGCGTGTCCAAAGAGCGGCGGAATGAACTGCCCCGCCAGATAGGAGATTCCGAAGACGCCGCAGCCGTACGCCGCAACCTCGAACCCTTTGCGCAGCGCGCTGCGCTCGCTCAGCGTCCCGGCATAGTAGCCGACCGCGAAGAGCCCGACGAGTGCGAAGGCCAGCGCCGCGATCGTCGCCGACCCGATTGCCAGCGGCAGCAGAAACGCGGCGATTGGAACCAGCGATCCTGCCGCGAAGGAGAGCGCGATCGCCATCGGCGCCCGAAGCCCGGGGCTCTCGGCCTCGCGCGGGTCGATCCCGAACTCGTCGCGCACCATTTCATAAAGATAAATCTCCGGATGCTGCGCGAGGCGGCGGACGATCATCTCGGCCTCTTCGGCGCTGAAGCCCTTGAGTTTGTAGTAAGCGACTTGTTCGGTGAACTCGCCTTGCGGGTCGGCGGCCATTTCGCGCTTCTCCATGTCGATCGTCGCCTGCACGACCTCGCGCTCCGCCTTTCGCCCGAGGTACTCGCCAACGCCCATCGAGAGCGCGCCGGCCAGCAGCGCGAGAAACCCGCTGATAAAGACCGCCGCGCGTTCGCCCTCCGCCACGCCCACACCGGTGATGATGCCCAGCGTCGTCAGGATGCCGTCTTGTGCCCCGAAGACGATTTCGCGGATGCTGCGGCGGCGCTCGAGCGTGCGCCGCTGCTGCGTATCCGGAATTCGCGGCGTGACTTGCTGCCAGCCTGGAACGTCGACGACGACCTTCTGGACCGGCGGCGTCAGACCGGACGCCTTACGTATATCGGGCATAGGCAGACCTTGAAGGTGTCCTCGCCGAAGTCCTCGCCATGGCCAAACCGAGCGTTACGTTGGCTGCTGTCGCCGGCCTCTTTTCAGCGACGATTCTTCCAGCGGCCGCAACGGATTGGCCGCTCTTCGGATTCGACTCTGCGCGAAGCAGTTTCAACTCGGCGGAACACACGCTAACCCGGCGCAACGTCAGGCGTCTTCACGAGCGCTGGCAGACCGCGCTCGGGGACGTAGCGGATTCGACGCCGATTCTGCTCGAGCACGTGCGCGTCGGCCGCGCAACGGTACCGATGCTCTATCAGACGACCAAGAGCGGGGTCACGCTCGGGATCGACGCGCTGACCGGCAAGATCGTGTGGCGTTTCGCGACGCACGGTTCGCAGATCACCGCTTCGACGCCGGCCGCCGATCCGTCGGGCAAATCGATCTACGTTCCCGGAGTCGACGGGATGATCCACAAGCTCTCCGCGGCGCGCGGACGCGAGCTGCACGCGCCGGGGTTCCCGGCGCGTATCACGCGTCTGCCGCAGACCGAAAAAGACGCGTCACCGCTCAACGTCGCCAACGGCTACCTATACGCCGTTACCTCCGGCTACATCGGCGATGCTCCGCCGTACGACGGGCACGTCGTCGCCGTGCGTCTGAGCGACGGGAAGGCAACCGTTTTCAACTCGCTCTGCAGCAACGACCGAAAGCTGCCGACGGCGAGTTCGTGCTCCCAGCAGCGCTCCGGCATTTGGGGACGCGGCGGGGCCGTCGTCGATCCTGATCCGACGATGAATGGCCGCGTCTATGCTGCGACCGGTAACGGCCAGTTCGACGCCAACACGGGGGGCAAGAACTACGGCGACACGCTGCTCTCGCTGAGCGCCGATCTCGCCGATCTGCTTGGAAGCTATACGCCGACGAACTATCAACAACTCGAAAACGGGGACACGGATTTAGGCAGTTCCTCGCCGGGGATCTTGCCGGCGCAGGCCTCCAGCCAAACGCCCTACATGCTCGTCGAGGGCGGCAAGGACGCAATCCTCAAGCTGCTCAACCGTGCCGCACTTCCCGGCGTCGGCGGTGAACTGCAAGAGGTCGATCTTCCCGACGGACTCTTTTCTGCACCGGCGATCTGGGCCCGAGGCTCGAGCAACCCGTGGATCTTTCTCGGCTTCAGCAGTTCGGTGACCGCCTATCGTTTGCAGTCCAGCTCTTCGGGAGCCAGCATGCTGCACGACGTCTGGCAGGCGACCCCCGGAAGCAGCTCGGGTGAGGGCTCGTCGCCGGTCATCGCCAACGGCATGCTCTTCGTCGCCTTCAACAACGACCTCGTTGCGCTCAACGCCGCAACGGGCGCGCCGCTCTGGAGCAGCGCGCAGAGTAACGGGCCGAATGTCGGGGGCATTCACTGGCAGAGCCCAATCGTCGTGAACGGCTGGGTCTACTGCTCGGACCAAAGCGGCAACCTGACG
>DATAQH010000125.1:0-1525 GCA_036264815.1 Candidatus Cybelea sp. | reverse complement strand
GATGACGTCCCCCCCGGCGTGCGCGTACTCCTCGAGCGCTTCACGCTGATGCCGGTTCATCTTCGTCGGGACGACGATGTGCACGGTGACGTGGTGATCGCCGTGCTGCGATCCGCGCACGCTCGGCATCCCGAAGCCGCGCAAGCGTAGACGCGAGCCCGATTGAGTACCCGGCGGCAGCGTCACTTCGACGCCGCCGTGCAGCGACGGTGCCTCGATCGTCGCCCCGAGCGCGGCCGACGGAAAACTTACCGGCACGTCGACGAACGTGTCCCGGCCCTCGCGACGGAAGAGCTTGTGCGGCGCGACGCGCAGATATACGTAGAGATCGCCGGGCGGTCCGCCGTGCGAACCTGCCTCGCCGTTGGCGGCGATGCGAATCCGCGAGCCGTCGTCGACGCCGGCGGGAATGTTCACGGTGAGGTGCGCCTCGTGTTCGCGTTTGCCGTGGCCCGTGCAGGTTTCGCACGGCGCGGAGATGATGTGGCCTTCGCCGCCGCAGCGCGTGCACGTGGATTGCGTGACGATTTGGCCAAGCGGGGTCTGACGCGCCGAACGCATCGTTCCGGTGCCGCGGCAGCGATCGCAGGCAGCGATGACCGTGCCGGGTTTGGCGCCGCTTCCCTTGCAGCTTTCGCACTGCCCCAACCGGTTGAAGGCGATCTCTTTGGTAGTGCCGGAGAACGCTTCTTCGAGCGTGATCTCGAGGTCGTACCGGAGATCGGAGCCGCGCTCCGGCCCAGCGCGACGCGGCTGCGGCCCGCGCACGCCGCTGAAAAACATGTCGAAGATGTCGCCGAAGCCGCCATTGGCGAAGAAATCGCCCGGACCGGCCGACGCGCCGTTGCCGACGACGCCAAAGCGATCGTACTGCGCCCGTTTGCCGGGATCGGAGAGCACCTCGTAGGCTTCGTTGATCGTTTTAAAGTGATGCTCGGCCTTCGACTTATCCTCGGCAACGTCGGGATGATGCTGACGTGCAAGGTTGCGATAGGCTCGCTTAATCTCATCCCCCGAAGCGCTGCGAGCAACGCCGAGGATCTCGTAGTAATCCGTCGCGGGCATCTTATGTTATGTGATCGACATCCGAAAGGCGATGGCTTAGCGTTTCGGCCGTTCCCGAGGCGAGTGCCAGCAGCCGCGCGTACGGCATGCGTCGCGGCCCGAGAATCGAGAGCATCCCGAGCGCGTGCGAACCGAAACGGTAAGGAACCGTAACGATCGAGAGGTCGGCAAGCTCCTCGCTGCCGAGCTCGTGCCCGATCTTGACGCTGGCGGTTTCGGCGGTCATCGCGTCGGCGACCAGTTGGTAGAGCGTCTTCTGCTCTTCGACGATTCGCAGAATCGAGCGCAGCTTTCGTAAGTCTTGAAACTCCGGCTGATCGAGCAGATTCTGTGCGCCGGCAGCGGCAATCGTCGGCTGTTCGCTCGAGCGCGCCGATAGGCAGGCGTTAACGACCGCCACGCGCAGATCGTCGGAGACGCGCGCCTGGGTGGCCGCACGGGCGATCTCAGGTTCGGTCAC
>DATAQH010000235.1:0-1858 GCA_036264815.1 Candidatus Cybelea sp. | reverse complement strand
AGCCTCTTCGAATTCGCGTACCTCGGCTGGGGGGCGTTGCGGACGCGACGACTGACGGGGTACGCACCCGATCTCGACGACTGGACGTGGTACTGGATACTTCCGCTGGCCGCCTATTCGGCGATATTCGGCGGAGCGATCGGCCTGGAGATCGCTCCCGCCGACGCACTCTTTGCGCTCGCCGCCGGAGCCTTGCTGCTGATCTTTATCGGGATACGAAACGCGTGGGACATCGTAACGTATTTAACGGTCGGAGGCGGCGCGCGCCCGCCAAGCTAAGAACGGACGATGACCAAACGCAGCCGCCACTCATACCAAGTAACGCTTTCGATGCTCAAAGAGCGGATCGCGGCCGGCGGCAACACGATCTTCGCCGAGATCGATCAGGCGGCAGCCGCCAAAGAGGCCGGGCTGCACCTGCGCCCGACGATGCTGATCGTGTTCGGAAATCCGAAGGGCGGTACGCCGATCATGGACGCCTTTCCGCTGGCAGCGTTGGATCTGCCGCTCAAGCTCCTGGTTTGGGAAGACGGCGACGGCGTCGCGATCGCGTACGTTCCGATGTCGGAGATCGCCGCGCGCTACGGAGTAACGGCAATGGAGGATCGCATCGCCGCGATCGATGCGGCGCTCGAGCGGCTCACCGGCGCAGTCGTCTAGGCCGGCCTCACGAGGTGGCTCCCTAGGTCGCCAGAACGCTCTCGAGGCGGTCGAAGCTCTCTGCAACGCCGCCGGTCATCCCCGATTCGAGCGCGACGTCGCGGGCTTGGCGCGACACGAAGCGCTGCGTCATCGTCACCGTCGTCGATCCGTCGTGCTCGGCGAAGGCCGTCGTGGTCGTCGCGTCGTCCGGATACCACGGCTGATCGAAGTTTCCCACGTGCTCGATCCGTTCGCCGGGCGAGATCGCCCGGTACGTGCCGTGCAGGCCAAACTCTTGGCCGTCGGCATCGTTGCGCCAGACGTAGTGAAACGTGCCGTCGGCGCGCAGGTCGACCTCGCAGACCGGCATCGACCAGCCGTCGGGTCCGAGTAGCCAGCGCCGGATCAGCTCCGGTTTTGTGAAGGCGTCGAAAACGGCGGCGCGCGGAGCATCGAAGGTGCGCGTCATGACGATTTCGCAATCGTTGGTGGTAACCTGAAGTTCGCGTTTTGCGGGCGCGGGCGTCATCTCGTCTTTCTCCTCGTCTTGCGGCGTTTCGCCGGGAGCGGTTCGGTACGGATCTCGGCGAGCAGGCCGTCGAGGCGGCGGAAGTTCCGTTCCCAGAGCGCCCGGTACGGCTCGAGCCACTTGGTTGCGGCGCCGAGCGCCTTCGCCTCGAGACGGCACGGCCGGCGCTGGGCGTCGCGGCCGCGCGAGATGAGGCCCGCGCGCTCCAACACCTTGAGGTGTTTAGAGATGGCGGGCTGGCTCATCGCAAACGGTGCGGCCAGCTGCGTGACGCTCGCTTCACCCGCCGCGAGTCGCGCCAGAATCGCCCGGCGCGTTGGGTCGGCAAGGGCCATGAACGTCGCGTCGAGGCGGCCGCCGCTCGGCTCTGGATAACCAAATGGTTCCATAACTAAATAGTAATATACGCGAGCTCTACCGGGTTGTCAACAACCGCGCGCAAACGGCGCGGGCCCTTCACAGTTTCCTAATCCTGCCCTCCTACAATCGACGTCAGTTCGATTTGCTCATCGGAGGCTTTTCATGAATATTAAACGTATCGCATCGGCCGCAGCGCTGCTCGGTCTTGCCGTAGCGGGTTGCGGTGGACGCAGCGGGATGGTCGGCGCTTCGCCAGGCGCGCCGGCTTACGTGCTGCCGGCGATGGGTGGAGACGTCGTCGTCTACCAGGCGATGGGTAAAGACACC
>DATAQH010000058.1:0-3478 GCA_036264815.1 Candidatus Cybelea sp. | reverse complement strand
CTCCGGCATCCGCCGTTTCTCGTTTATCTGGGGGCGCGGTTTTTCTCGGAGTTTTCGTACCAGGTGGCGGCCGTCGTCGTCGGCTGGAACATCTATGCGCTCACGCACAGCGCCTTCGACCTGGGCATGGCGGGGTTGGTGCAGTTCCTCCCGACGGCGTTGCTCGTTTTCGTCACGGGTTCGGCAGCCGACCGCTTCAGCCGTCGTCGCGTTATGCAGGCCTGTCAAATCGTGCAAGGCCTCGTCGCTGCGTTTCTCACATTGGGAAGCCTCGAGCACCGGCTGACCGTGCCGGCAATCTTCGCGGCGCTCGCGGTGCTCGGTATCGCGGACGCATTCGAAAGCCCGGCCACGGCGGCCTTACTCTCGGCGGTTACCGAGCGCGGCACCCTGCAGCGCGGCGCCGCGCTTTCGTCGGGTGCGTTACAGTTCGCAACGATTGCGGGCCCCGCGCTGGGCGGACTGCTCTATGCGATCGCGCCCCCCGTCTCGTACGGACTGATGTTCGCGTTTTGGGCGGTTGCGGCGGTCCTCAGCGGGTCGATTGCCGCGGCCCGAAGCGTTGTCGCGCCAGCCGGCGAATCGCGCACGTTTCGCGAGCTCTGGGCGGGCGTCGCGTTCGTGCGCGGCGAGCCGGCGATCCTGGGTGCGATCTCGCTCGATCTCTTCGCCGTTCTTTTCGGCGGTGCGACGGCGCTGCTGCCGATCTACGCGCGCGACATCCTGCACGTCGGACCGCTGGGCCTGGGGATCCTCCGTGCCGCACCCGCGGTCGGGGCGCTGTTGATGACCGCGGCGCTGGCGCGGCGTGCGATTTCGAGGCGCGCGGGACGGCGGATGTTCGGGGCGGTGATCGTCTTCGGGCTGGCGACGATCGTGTTCGCGCTCTCGCATTCGTTCTGGCTGTCGCTCTTCGCATTGGCCGTGCTGGGCGCGGCCGATACGATCAGCGTCGTCATTCGCTCGTCGCTCGTGCAGCTCCGAACGCCCGACGCGATGCGGGGACGCGTCGGTGCGGTGAACTTCCTATTCATCAACGCCTCGAACCAGCTCGGCGCGTTTGAGAGCGGAACGGTGGCGGCGCTCCTCGGGGCGGTGCCGTCGGTGTTGCTCGGCGGCGCAGCGAGCGTCGCGATCGCGTTTCTCTGGATGTGGCTGTTTCCGTCGCTGCGCACGATGGAGAGACTTGAGTAACGGCTACCTTCGGCCTGCGCGACGCCGGCCTTAGGGGCGATCGCTCGCGGAGAGATCGATGGCGCGTCGATCGGAATCGAATAACGCAAAAAGCGTTCGGTCCATAAAATTATTTACGACGTCGATTTCGCCGTTCGCAACGGTTAGGACGTGAACGGCGTGCGGTTCCCAGAGCGCACCGGCAGATTTTCGTCCGTAGACCAATGCGGCCGGCTGACAGTTGGCCCGCGTTGGAATCATCCTCATTTCCGCGAATCCCGTCCGCGGCATGACCCACTCGAGGAACTCGCGGATTTGATCGCGACCGCGATACCACTCGCTGCGCGGCGGCATGCTGAAGATCGCGTCGCGCTTGAGCATTGCGACCAGCCCCGTAATGTCGGCTTTTTGCCAGGCACCGATGTAACGATCGAGCAACTCTCGTTCGCTGGCGGAACTTCCAGCGAGCACCGCATCGCGCAGAGGCGTCTTCTTGCGAAGCGTTTCGCGCGCCCGCTGCAGCGCGCTGTTGACGGAGGCGGTTGAGGTTTCAAGCGTGCGAGCCGTCTCGGCGGCAGACCACCCGAGCACGTCGGTTAGCAGGAGCGCTGCGCGCTGGCGCGGCGGGAGATAAGCGATCGCCGCCACGAAGGCAAGTTCGGTCGCCTCTTTGACTTCGTATTGCTCGTCCGGAGTTGGGTAGGGCTCGAGCCATGAAATCTCCGTCGCCGGCTCGCCCGGAAAGTCGTTTGCGGCCGGCGCGGAGAGGTAAGGCGTCTGGCGCCGCTGCTTATTCTTTTCGAGCATCTTGAGACACACGTTGGTCGCGATGCGGTAGAGCCAGCCGCGCAGCGTCGTGCGTCCTTCGAATCGCTCCACCGCGCGCCAGGCTCGAAGGAGGGTCTCTTGGACGGCATCTTCGGCGTCGAATGCCGAGCCGAGCATGCGATAGCAGTGCGCGCGCAGTTCGGAGCGATAGCCCTCGACGTGCTCGAACGTCGCGACGCTCACGGAATCTCAGTGATCCCCGCGCCGTCAACCGCAAAGACCGCGCCGGTTCGAGCGGGTTCTTCAGTGACGAGCGTAACGAACGCATCCGCGACGTCGGCTGCGGTCTGCGGATGTTCGAAGCGTGACAGGAACTGTTCGACGGTGATGCCGCGATAGTTCGCGTAGCCTTCGGCCGCCTTCTTACCGATGGCGGTGTTTGCCATGATGTATCGTGGAACCAGCGACAAGAAGCGAACGCCGAGGCGATGCCGTTCGGATTCCTCCTGTGCGTATTCGGCCATGAACATCTGCATCCGTTTCGCGCCCGCGTAGCCGCCGCTGATCGGGGATCCTGCGAGCCCGGCACCGCTCGAAACGAGCACTACGGTAGCGCCGGGAGCGAGCGGCGCGCGCAGCGCGGCCTTGCAAATATTGAACGAACCGCGCACGTCGGTTTCCCAGACCCGCGAGAACGTCTCCCAGGTGTGGTCTTGGAGCGAATCGGCCGGCGGAATCGCGCCGCCGCAGACCACGATGACGTCGGGCTGCATGAACTCAAAGATGCGCGCGGGCGTCGACTCGTCGGTCATGTCGGCCGCCAGCGTGCCGACGCCGGGAATTTCGGCGGCGAGCTGGGCGAGCGGCCCCTCGCGGCGGGCGACCGCCAGGACCGTCGCGCCTGCCGCGGCCGCGGCCCGAACCATCTCTCGCCCGATTCCTTGGCTGCCGCCGACGATGGCGACGTTTTTTTCATTTAAAGTCTTCATGCCGGTATGACCCCAGCCGGAGCGAAAACTCATCGGTTTCCGTCTCCGGTTTCTTCTAAGGGTCCATCGATCGCGGCACGATTGGTTCTGGCGCGCCGCGCTGCCGATGTTCGGCAGCGCGCGGCGAGGCGTGTTTAGCCTTTTCGGCAGAGCGGCGGAGCCGGGTTCGGCTCCTCCGTGCTGACCGTTACCTTCCATCTCTGCGGCCCCTTCGACGCGACTTCGATCTCGTGCGGGATCGGCAGCGGAAAATCGGGACTCACGACGGTGCACTTGTACGCCGTCTTGCTGGCGCACGGCGACGACGGCGCGAGCTGCTCGACATAGAACGAGCGCGAGGTGTGGAGCGAGATCGGTGTCGAGCGGATTCGCGCGGCATAGCAGTTCTGCGGGAGTGTAACCGCGGCTTCGACGATGAACGTCGAGTGGTGGGCCCCGGCGGTAACGCCGGTCGCCGTTGCCGGCTCCCAGGTCGCAGCGCTGAGTGCCGACAGCGGCCCGACGATGACGAACAGCAATAAGGTCGCGGCGGACAGAACAAAGGGACG
>DATAQH010000039.1:0-2368 GCA_036264815.1 Candidatus Cybelea sp. | reverse complement strand
CAAGCTGCGCGTGGAGGGCGGCGAGTCGTCGATGCAGGACCTCCGCCAGGCGGAGCAATCGCTCTACGAGGTCTCGGAGAACCTCCCCGCGCTCCGGCAGAGCATCGCCCAAACCGAGAACGCGCTGTCGGTGCTCGCGGGTGACTATCCGCACGACATTGCGCGCGGGTTGCCGCTCGAACAACAAGTGAAGATGCCGGCGGTTCCGGCAACGGGCGTCGCCAGCGAACTGCTGCAGCGCCGGCCCGATATCCGCGATGCGGAGTTCTCCATCGCCGCCGCTGCGGGGAACGTCGACGTCGCGCGCAAGCTGCTGTATCCGTCGATCTCACTGGGAGCCTCCGCCGCCGTCGGGGGCCAGCTGATCAACGGTGAGTACTCGCACGTCCCGGCCGGAGTCTCTCCGATCAGCGGGGTATTCTACGGGCCGCTAGGGCTTTTCTCGATCGCCGCGCAGCTTCTGCAGCCGATCTTCAACGGTGGGCAAATCCGCTCGCAGATCCACTTAGCGCAGGCTCAGCAACAGCAAGTCGCCGTTTCGTATCTTCAAACCGTCCACCGCGCATTCGAGGAAGTTTCGGACGATATTACGGCTTACGACCAATCGCGGTTGAGGACAGCTCAGCTGGAGCTCTACGAGCGAGCCTCGCTCGATTCGGTGCGCCTCGCTTTAGAGCGCTACGAGAACGGCTACACCTCGTATCTTGAAGTCCTCGACGCCCAGACGCGAGCCTATCAGGCGCAAACCAACGTCGCCCAAGCGCACCTCAACGAGCGGCTCTCGCTCGTGCAGCTTTACCTAGCGCTCGGGGGCGGTTGGCAAACGCAATGATCTACCCGACACGACAAATGAGGTGCGTATGTCTTGGTTTGTAGCGACCCTCAGGCAATATCCTGAGATCGCGCTCTTTCTTTCCCTCGGCATCGGCTACTGGGTCGGGGGTAAGAGCTTTCGGGGCTTCAGCCTCGGAGCAGTAACGGCGACGCTGCTCGCCGCCATCGCGCTCGGTCAGCTCGGTATCAAAGTCTCACCGGACTTGAAGGCAACTTTCTTTCTCATATTCCTTTTCGCAATCGGCTACGGCGTCGGCCCGCAGTTCGTTCGCGGCATTACGCGGGACGGCGTTCCGCAGGCGGTCTATGCGGTCGTGGTCTGCATTTTCTGTCTAGGTGCCACGGTGGTCGTTGCCAAATTCGCCGGCTACGACGCGGGCGCGGCGGCCGGACTCTTCGCCGGGTCGCAAACGATCTCGGCATCGATGGGCCTCGCGACCGACGCTATCAATCGTCTGGCGCTCGGTGCGGATCAGACGAAGGCGATGCTCGACATCATGCCGACGGCTTACGCGGTTACGTACATTTTCGGTACCGTCGGATCCGCGATCGTCGTGGCGATGCTCGGACCGCTGCTCCTGCGCATCGACTTGAAGAAAGCCTGTAAGGAGTACGAGGAAGCACATGGCGGTAAGCGTACGATGGGGGGCCTCGGCGATGCGTGGCGAGCGTACGACGTTCGGGCATTCAAGATCGCGCCCGATGCGAAAACCGCCGGAAAGACCGTCGCTGAAACCGAGGCGATGCTCACCGAAGCGACCGCGGCCTTGGGGAATCGCATGTACGTCCTGGGCATCCGCCGGGACGGTAAGATCATCGCGGCGACCAGTGACGTAGTTTTACAGGTGGGCGACACGGTCGCGATAGTGGGCGAGCGCGATCAGGTCGTCGCGCTGCTCGGCTACGCATCGAAGGAAGTCGACGACCCCGAGCTGATCTCTGCGCCGGTCGAAGGCGTAGACGTCTACGTCACCAGCAAGGAAGCCGAGGGCAAGACGCTCGAGGAGCTCGGGAGCCTGCCGGGGGCCCGCGGCGTCTATATCCGCGCGATCAAGCGCGGGGTCGGAGAGACCACGATTCCCGTACTAGGCGACTCGAAGATCTACCGGGGCGACGTCGTCACCCTCGTCGGCCGGACGCAAGATACGTCGATAGCCGCGAAGGCGCTGGGCGTCGTCGACCGCGCCACCGACGTCGCCGACGTCGCCTTCATCGGTATTGCAATTACAATCGGTGCGCTGATCGGCGCGATCGTCATCAACATCGCCGGCGTCCCGATTACGCTCTCGACCGCCGGCGGCGCGCTGATTCTCGGCATCATCTTCGGTTGGTACCGAGGCGTTCGCCCGACCTTTGGGCGCATTCCGACGCCAACGCTTTGGTTCATGAACTCGGTCGGGTTGAATATGTTCATCGCGGTCATCGGCCTTACGGCAGGACCGAAATTCATCGCAGGGCTCCAGCAGCTGGGATTCGGGCTGTTCTTATGGGGAGTCGTCGCTACGACGGTGCCGCTCGTTTTGGGCATGTACCT
>DATAQH010000407.1:0-3991 GCA_036264815.1 Candidatus Cybelea sp. | reverse complement strand
GATCTTTACGTAGGTCGAGTTCGGCAGCGTGTTTGCAGCGTAACGCCCCCACTGCGCGCCGGTCTTCGAATCGATCGCGCCCGAGACGACCAGGGTGGGAATATTGCTGCGCACTCGCACGCGCTGCGAGGCCGGCCCCGGCGGGACGTTCCACGCTTGGCAGAGTTCGCGTTCGAACGGCAGCTGCGGAGCGTTGATCAGCACCGAATCGGGCAGGGTTGGAAAGGCCGCTTTGCCGGCGCGCAAAATTTCCGCCGGCGATCCGTACGGCTCCCACTCGCGGCAAACGAAACTCTGCGTCATGCCCTGCGCCTGATCGGGAACGGCGGAGACCTCGGCTCCGGCCGCGCGCGTTTGCAAAAACATCGTTGGATTGCCGTGCGCGAGCTCGCCGATCGCCTTTGGCACATCGGGCGCTTTAGGGCGATTGGCCACGAGCATGTTGAGCAGCGCGCCGCCGTCGAGCACGACTTTGACCGCGCTTCCGCCCTGCGGCGGCACGACGGAACGAACGAGCGGGTGCGCCTCCAAACGCTGCACCTGCTCGATGAAGGTCGCCATCAGGTTAGGATATTTACGATTGCAAGCCGGCTGCGCCTGACAATCGCCGAAGAGCGCCGCGATCCCCTCGCGGGTGCTGCTCCAGGTCCACGGCAGGCTGACGATGTTCGGCGGAACGACCGAATCGATGACGACGCTGCGGATGCCGGCGGGATGATCGCGCATCAGCGAGAGCGCGAGATCGGTTCCGTAGGAGTAGCCGTATACGTTCCATTGCCGCACGCCCAGCACGCGGCGAAGATCGACGAAATCCGCCTCGTTTTCGGTCGTGTTGTAGGCGCTCAGGTCGACGCCTTGCGCGACGAGCCGCTTGCGGCAGGCGGCGGCGGCCGCGGCCTGCACTTGGCCCGTCGAAGGCGCGTCGTAGACGAGGCCGACTTGCTGCGCGTAGTAACGGTCGAGCTCGGGGCAGTTGAGATCGGGCTTGTCGTAGAGCGTTCCGCGCTGATCCATGACGATCACGTCGCGATTGCGATTGATGCCCGCCTCCACTAAGAATGGTATATCGTGAATCGCCGCCTCACCGGGGCCGCCGGCCAGGAAGGCGATCGGATCGGGCTGCGGCGTCTCGGAATGCGAGCGGACGATCGCGACGGCGAGGCGGACGAGCCGCCCGGTGTTCTGCGAGCGGTTCTCCGGGACGATCAAGAATCCGCAGCGCGCGCTTTTCAGAGCCGCAATCGGTTCGGGCGTCTTCGGGCACTGCGCCGCTTCGAAGCGCGGCGCCGGAAGTTTGGCGGTTTGCTCGGCGCGCCCGGGGCAAATCGAGACGCAGCTCAGCGCTGCCGTCACAAGTGCAAGTGCCGCCCATCGCACAAGCTTTAGAGGCCCGGCTCCCATACTAAACATGCCGCCTTTCAAACGCTCCCGAGGTGGCGGCGTTCGTTACGAGCGAGCGCCCTCCTGTCCTGAATTAAGAGCCAATCGATCTGCACGATCGGCGGCTTGGGAGGCCGCGCAAACGACACGCGCTTCACTAAGGGGCGAGTGACCAAGCAAAAGCGGTGACTTCTCGCAGCGCACTGCCGCCAGGCGCGATCGCTAGGATTCGGTATCGTGATCTCGCGACTCGTGCGGCCGCCGAAGCTAATCGTGCGGCCGCTGAAGCAAAGAAGCGGGAGTGTTGACGACGCGAACATATAATGTTACTGTTATATAACAATATGGTTAACAGTTCAAACTCAGGAACGAGGAGAGCACGATGACCAATCAGCAAGTGCCCAACCACCCGCCGATCGTATCGCCGGCGGAGTGGCAGGCCGCGCTCGAAGAGCTGCTCGTAAAGGAGAAGGCGCTCACGCGGGCGCGCGACGCCATGGCCGCGCAGCGGCGCCGCATGCCGTGGGTAGCCGTGGAAAAAACCTACGCGTTTGAAGGGCCCAACGGCCGAGCGAGTTTGATCGACCTATTCGAAGGGCGCCGTCAGCTGATCGTCTACCGCGCGTTTCACGAGCCCGGCGTCTTCGGGTGGCCCGAGCACGCCTGCCGCGGCTGCTCGATGCTGGCCGATCAGGTCGCGCACCTCGCGCACCTCAACGCGCGCGACACCACGCTCGCCTTCGTTTCGCGCGCGCCGCAGGGCGACATCGAGCGCGTGAAGGCGCGGATGGGCTGGAAGATGCCGTGGTACACGATCACCGATTCCTTCGACGCCGACTTCGGCGTGGACGAGTGGCACGGCACCAACGTCTTCTTCCGCGACGGCGAGCGCGCGTTCCGCACCTACTTCATCAATAACCGCGGCGACGAGCAGATGGGCAGCACGTGGAACTACCTCGACGTGACGCCGCTCGGACGCCAGGAAGCGTGGGAAGACTCGCCCGCGGGGTACCCGCAGACCGAGCCGTACACCTGGTGGAACTGGCACGACAACTACGCCGCCGAAGCTTCGCCGGATCCCAAGTGGAGCGCGGTCGTCGAGAACGCGCAAACGTCGTGACGATTCTGCTCGCGCACATCTCCGGCGTGCCGGTCGAGGAGCTGCTCGGACCGTTGGGGAGCAGCGCGATCGGGGCGGGGATGATGGCGCTGCTCGGCGTGCAGTGCGCCTGGCGCAAAATCCGCCGGTGCCGCTAACGGCCGCCTACGCGATAGTGCGCGTGGATGACGCCGCTGCCGAAGCGATGCGTCTCGAGCAGTTCGAGATTCCGCCGTAGGCCGGCTCGGAATGCCGGTCTTCCGCCGCCGACGATTACCGGATTAACAAAGAGGTGACACTCGTCGACGAGGTCGGCGTCGAGCGCGAGCCCCGCAAGCTCGGCGCCGCCAATCTCGATGTCGTGCGCCGATTCGCGCTTGAGCTTGTGAATTGCCTCGAGGTCGAAGTCGCGCTCGAGACGCGAGTTGCGCGTCGGAGCCTCGCTTAGCGTTCGCGAAAAGACGATCTTGTGGGCCTTCTGCCATACGCGTGCGAAGTCGCGCTGCTCGGGCGGATAGGCTTCGATGGCCGCGGCGTCCCAGTAGGCCATCGTCTCACAGAGTCGCCGCCCGTAGAGGTAGGTTCCAATCGGCCGCAACAGCTCGGTAACGAACGTAAATACTTCAGCGGGATTCACCCAATCGAAGTTACCGGCTGCGTCCTCTATGTAACCGTCGAGCGACGTATTGGTCGCGTAGATCAGCTTCGCCATACGAGCCAGGACGTTTCGCGCGCAATCCGCGCTTGACCCACTCGAACCGAAGCGTCAATTCTCCGACGGCAACGCGGCGCCGGCTTCGATCAGGTTCTCCGAGCGAAGATCCGCCCAGAACGCCTGAGGAATTCTCGTCTCGAGCGACGTGTAGTCGGCGAGCACCTGTTGCGGGTTCGAGCACCCGACGACGAGCGCGGCCGCGACGTCGGGCGCGAGCGAAAACTGCAGGGCCGCCGTGCGCAGGTCGACACCGTAGCGCGCCGCAACGGCACGCAGCCGGGCGCGCTTCTCGATCGCCTCGGGCGGAATCTTATAGTTATCCTTGCCGTAGTTGAAGCGCGCGCTGCCGCTGATGAAGCCGGCGTTGAGCGACGAACCGACGACGAAGGCCATCCCGCGCTCGCGAGCCTTGGGAAAGACCTCGTGCAGCGCACGTTCGTGATCGATCAACGAATACTGCCGCGCCAGCAGGCAGATGTTGGCATCGGCCACCTCCATCAGCTTGAGAATCGGTTCGGGCGAGTTGACGCCCAGCCCCCAGCCCCCGATCACGCCTTCGTCGCGCATCCGGCTGAGCGCCGGGAACGCGCCTTTGCGCGCGACCTCGAACTGTTCTTCCCACGGCCCAGGAAGCCACGGATTATCCGGTGAGAGATCGTGGACGAAGACGACGTCGAGAGCGTCGACGCCCAGCCGCTGGAGGCTGTCTTCGATCGAGCGCTTGACGCCGTCGGCGCTGTAATCGTAGCGAAGGTCGTTCGGCGAAGGAGTGAACGGAAAATACTGCTTCGCGTGGT
>DATAQH010000397.1:0-3733 GCA_036264815.1 Candidatus Cybelea sp. | reverse complement strand
AAGCGAATGATTTGGCGGTTACCGATTTTCTCGGGGTAAATAGCGCCCCCGGGAGCGTCACGATCTTTCCGAAAGGCTCGAGCAAAAGCATCGTTTACAGCGATCCAAACAACTGCTACTACATATGGAACGCTGGATACGACGACAAGGGCAACCTCGTGATGATCGCCGAGAACGAAGGATCTAAGATTACGTTTCGCGCGGTGCTTAAAGGGGCCAAATCTCTAACGCCCCTGAAGGCCAGCGGATTTACGATCTTCAGCCCCGCCTCCACGATGTGGGACGGCAAATACATCGCCCTTGGCGATCAGGATATCGGTGGAAGGCTTCAGTCGGGTATGATCCGCGCCAGTCTGTCGGGCTCGACGTTAACCTCTCACGGCAAAGTACTCTTGGCCGACACTTGCGAGAGTAGCTACACCCTCGTGCTTCAGCCGTTCGTCGTCGGCCGCAAGAACACGCCGGTCAACGACAGAGAAGGCGGAACCGTTCTGGGCGCAAACGAATTCTGCTACTACTACCTTCGTTTGTGGCACTACCCGGCGGGAAATGCTCCCTCCGAATCATTTACCATTCAATCGGCCGGCCAAGCCGTCAGTATCGCCAAATAAAGTACCTGGGCAACGCCAGAAAACGGGCCGCGGTTTAACGCGGCCCGTTCCTTATCGCTTTGCGAGGCTAATCACGACTGCATATCGAGCGGTGAGGTCCGCGTGCTTAGGTAGCGTTCCGGCCGCCGTCGACCGGGAGCACGACGCCATGAATGAAACTTGCCGCATCGGAGGTTAAATACACGATGGCCGCGGCGATTTCGTCGGGTGACGCCGCGCGATTTGCGGGCGCCATCGACGCGATTTGTTCCAGGCCGTCACCCATCGCCGCGGTCCCTTCCGTTCGGGTCGGTCCGGGGCTTACGGCGTTCACACGTACACCACGCGGCCCGAATTCTGCGGCCCAGGCCTTAGTGAGAAGATCGATTGCTGCTTTGCTCGACCCGTACAACGCCATGCCGTTCATCCCGAACGCTGCAACCATGCTGCTAACGTTCACGATCGCTCCGGCACCGCGCGCCGCCATTAAGGGCGCGATCTCGGCGACGAGCATGAACGGAACTTTGACGTTGACATTATAGACCTCATCGAACGTCTCTTCCGAAACCTCGGCCGTCGGTCCGAAAGGAAAGATTGCGGCATTATTGACCAAGATATCGATCTGCGGCGCAGTTTTCAGCGCCCGGCTTACGAGATCGCGGGCCGTCGACGCATCGCCCAAGTTCTCCGGCACGAAGTCTGCCGCGCCGCCGGACCGCCGGATATTGTCGACGACGGAGGCGCCGCGTCCCGCATCCCGGCCGGAGACGATCACGCGAGCGCCGCGCGCGGCGAGGGCGAAGGCAGTTGCCTTGCCGATTCCGCTCGTGCCGCCCGTGAGCAGCGCCGATTTGCCGGCAAGGTCTTGCTTGCTGTTGCTGTTCATTCTTATGAATTTGACCTCTGAGGGTTAGAAATGTAGCGTTTGCTCCACTTTAGCGGTTTGGAAATGGAATGTCCACTCCAAAATGTGCTATGCTGAGGCGTGGCCATGGTGAACGCGGCGCCCGTACCCCGCACCTTCACACGGAAGGGCTCGGCTACGCGCGACCGCATTGTCGCCGCCGCCGCCGCATTAATCTTCAAACGGGGCGTAGCGCAAACGACGACGGAGAGCGTTTGCGACGCTGCGGGCGTCAGTACGTCCCAGCTGTATCACTACTTCAAGGACAAGATGGCGCTTGTGCGTGCCGTGATCGATCGTCAGACCGAAAACGTTCTCGATGCGCAGCGGGAATATTTGGGGCGTCTCGACAGCATTCCGAGGCTACGCGCCTGGCGCGACCACATCGTAGGGTTGCAGCTGTTTGAGGGGTGCAAAGGGGGATGCCCCCTCGGTACGCTTTCCTCGGAGCTCTCGGAACGCTCGGACGAAGCGCGTGGCGACCTTGCGCTCGGCTTTGCTCGTTGGGAAGACGGTATTCGTTCAGGGTTACAAGCGATGCACGACCGCGGCGAATTGTGCGCGAACGCCGATCCCCACCAGTTGGCGCTTGCGACTCTTGCCGCGCTCCAGGGCGGCCTGGTCTTGACGCAATTACGTCGCGATCCCGAGCCGCTTCGCGCGGCGCTGGACGCGATCATCGATCACATCGAATCGCTCGTTCGCGCCTAGTTAATCGCGCTTCCAGTTGCGAAAGGCGAGCAGCAGTCGCACCTGCGCGGCTGCGGAAACCGATTCGGCGGGGATCCTGCCCAACGCAAAGAGCGTGGCGCGCATCTGCCGGAGATACTCGTCACAGTATGGGCAATCGCGCAGGTGCGCCTCAAAGCGGTTGCAGTCCGCCTGAGGAAGCGTGCCCTCGAGGTAATCGGTAACGAGTTCGACGAGTTCGATGCAATCCATCAATCAGTCCGAGCTTTCTGGTGATTCGGCGAAGTATTGCTCGAGTTGGCCACGGACCTTCGATCGAGCCCGATGTAGAAGCACCCGCATGTTTGTCTCGGATATGCCTAAAGCGTTACAGATGGCTTGCGCGTCGTAGCCGGCAAAGTCGCGCAGCGTGATGACAGACCTTTGCGCCGGCGGCAGCGCCTCGAGCATGCGCTCGATGTGCGCCATCGTTTCGCCCTGAAGCAGCCGCGCCTCGGGGTTTTCAGCCCAGGGTCGCGGCGGTTCTGCCCAGTGGCCCGGCCATTCCATGTCGTCGCCCCGAAAGCTACCGGGATCCACGGACGGCTGCCTGCCCGAGGCTTCCTGAGCTGCCAAGGCCGAGAACGGCGTCGAGCGTGCCTCGCGCACGGCTTTGGTCTTTGCCCGATTGACCACGATTGCGAAAATCCAGCTCTGGAGCGAACTCCGTCCTTCAAACGAGGCTAATCCCTTGAGCACGCCCATCCACGCGTCTTGGACCACCTCTTCGGCAGCTGCGCGCTCGCGCACGAATCCGCGCGCGACCCGAAGCATCGTCCCGTGGTACCGATCGACGAGCGCGGTGAATGCGGCCTCGTCGCCTTCCCGCAAACGCGCCACGAGATTCTCTTCATTATTGGTTTCGCGCCGAACCGTCATGATGTAACGTTTGCCGCCGCCAAGAGACGTAAGTGCGTAATACTAGTTCATCTTTTCTGGGAGAAAGTCATGTTTAGTTGGTTCCGCAAGCGCCCTCTCGCCGTCGCAGCCGTCTTCGTCGCAGTATTCGTCCTTTGGCTGGCCTTCAGGCCAGAACTCCTGTTTGTGAATAAAAGCGTCGACGAGCCGTTTCCAACCGCATCGGCATCTGTAACGAATCCGGCTATCCAAGGACACTAGTACGTCGGGCGATCGAACGAACGCCGACAACCGCACTAACTTATCGAAAGGTTACAAGTCACAATGAAGTTTTCACGCTTTTCGGCCCTCGCCGGTCTCCTCGTCGCACTTGCCCCGGCGTTGACGTCGGCGGCGCCAGCCGCCCTCGAGTCGGGACGCCTGGTATCGGGAGCACACGATACCGCCGGAACCGTAACGATCTACCGACTCGACAACGGCCAGCACGTCCTGCGTCTTTCTGATTTCCACACTTCGAACGGGCCGGACGTGCACATCTACCTGACCTCTGCCGAAAAAGTCTCCTCGAACGGGGACGTGACCGGCGGAAAGTACCTAGACCTGGGCTCCCTCAAGGGGAACGTCGGCAATCAAAACTACGAGATTCCCGGCG
>DATAQH010000370.1:0-4233 GCA_036264815.1 Candidatus Cybelea sp. | reverse complement strand
TTGATCTGGTCTTGAAAATCTAGCGCGCCGCCCGCGGTATGCGTAATCAGTTGATACTGGGCGGCTCCATTGAAGCCGACGAGCAACTGCCCGGTGGCACCGTTAAAGGGCGCGTTCTCCAGCCAGTCCGAGTAGAAGCTGTAAGCGTACGCGCGCAGGTAGGCCGACTGGCTCAGCGCGTGCGTATACTGCAGCTTCACGATGCCCGTATCGTTTTGGTTGACGTCGACATCCGAGTTGTTCAGTGGAAAGGGGCCGTCGAATGCGTGCTGGGGTGTATCGGGAGCAAAGTACGGCGACGGCGCCTTGATCGAAGACATGCTCTTGGCGATCGGCGTGCCGAACGGCAGATTGTACGCGATGCCGTCCGCGTACGCCAGATAGGTCGGAGCACACTCCGGTCCCCCCGTCGCCGGATTGCACGCCGGGAAGATCGACGACGGGATGCTCGCCATCGAGACGACCTGACCGACGCGGGAGCATCCGTTGATGGTCAGACCCGGGGCCACGGGTTCGGGGCCGCACGTTGGCGCCTTGTAGTTCGTATTGTAGAGCGAGTAGATGAACTGCCCGTTGCCCGGCCCCACTGCATCTGGAGTCAGATACGCGTAGTTGTTTTCGGCAGAACTGCTCCAGAGGAACTGCACGTCGTCGCGCAGCCCGTTCTTGTACGGGATTCCCATGTGCAGGTTGACGACGTTTTCTCGATCGGCGATCTGTGACGTCACGCCCGAGAGGCCGTTGTAATACTGCCAGCAGCCCTGCTCTCCCAGCGTTGCCACCGGCTGATTCCACTTTTGTCCGTAGAGCGGGCACATGGGCTTGACGCCCTGACAGGTCCCAATTACGCAGGTGTAGCCCGTGGACAAGACCTGGTTGCTTCCAAACCCGTAACCGATGGCATTCTCGACGGTGGCATTGCCCGAAAAATAGTCGCCGGGCGTCATAAAGCTTTCGCCGTTGTCGTTGTCGATGATGCCGAAGGCCGAGTTGTAGCCGCTCAGGCCGACGTAGTAGCTGAACGTGCGGTCCGGCGTCGCCCCCGCGATTTCGAACTGCGCCTGATGGTAGTACAGCGGCGTGCCGATACCAACGTTCGCGGTGGCGAACCCGGGGAACGTTCCGGTCTTGATGACCTGGTTGATGAAGCCGGAGGTGCCCGCCGACGAAACAGAGGCAGGGCCGCCGCCGGTGTAAACTTGAAGCTCTTGCAGCCCCAGGGTCGACTCGGTCGACGAATTATAGTTATCGAATGCGCGGTTGACCGGGATGCCGTCGTATTCGAATCCCGTGTAGTACGAATTTTGCCCGCGCACGTACGCTGCGTTGGTCATCCAGCCGGCTCCGGTCATCGACGTCTGAACGCCGGGTACCGACGCCATCGCGGAGTAGGCATTGTTGAGGTTGCCGCCGCCGCCAAGGGCCGCGGCGGCCGCCGCCTGCGAAGCGTTGACGCTGTAGAGGTCACCGCCAACCCCCGATTTGACGAGCGATGCGCCCGCCTGAGAGGTTACGCGGCCGATCGTCCGCAGGGTCTTGTTCAGGGTCAGCGAGACTTGCTGCGTTTGATCTGCGAAGACGACGTTACCGGAGAAGGAGACGGGTTGATACCCGCCCTTCGTTAGGCTGAGCGTGTACGTATCGGGGACGAGCGAAAGCAAAAGAAAGTGTCCCGTTGAGTCCGTCGTGGCGGCCGCGCTCTGGGACGGCGAAACCGCCTCGACCTTTACTCCCGCGATCGGTGCTCCGGCCGTGTCGCGAACGATGCCGTTGAGGTTTCCGGTTACTCCTGCCAGTGCCCACGTTTCCTGGAACAGGAAGAACGCCAGAAACAGAACGGACGCACGCGTGAAGCGGAGCGTGAGTTGCCGTTTCATGTTTGCACGATTCCTTCTTGCGTAGAGTACGAGTGGTGCGTCGAATGCGACGCCTTACTCGCCTTAAGAAAGCCTGGGTTCGCGACCTTTTGATGTTCGTTGACGTACGTGCGAAGGAGACGACTTTCGCATCAACGGCTTTCAACGACGCAAGACACTGCGTTGGTGAACCCGTTATCGTAGAGGCATGTCGACGACGATGGAGCGGTACGTTTTTACTATGCTGCACCGGGCGAAAGACGAAAGTGCGCTCGCCGCGATGCCGTTGATCGCGTCGCTGCGCCGGCGTACCGGCATCGACTGCTCGACGGCCGTCCTGGCACGTATCGTGCGCCGCGCCCTGCCCGGTAGCGACCCCAGGACGACCCGTCTGCGCAGCGCGATTCTCGACGTCGACTTCGTCCGGACCGTAAGTAACGCGGAGTTAGCCGCGCGCAAGGGCATCTCGCGGCGCCACTTTCAGCGGCAGCGCGCCGCGGCGGTGAGCGCGATCGCGCGCTACGCGCAACGGTTCGTCGACGCCGAGGCGAGTTCGCACGACGATTCGCGCTTCCAGCGAGAGCTGCGCGCCTTTTGTGAGGCGAGCGAGCGAGGACTCTCGCTCGAGATGCGCAGCATTGCGAAAAATCTCGTACGGATCGCGGACGATCGCGCCGGCCGGCGAGTTGCGCTCGCTTCGCTTGCCGAAGCAAACGTGCACTGCGGGCGAATCGAAGAAGCGAACGGCCTGCTCGAATCGCTGGGGCCCGGCGGCGGAACGATCGCGCGCGCAAAGCTCGCGCTTCTTCGCGGTGCGGCCGGCGAAGCGTACGAACTTGCGTGCCACGCCGCGCGCACGGCTACGGAACGCGAGCGTGCGGCGGCCGCGGTGCTCGCTGCGCAGGCGTGTCGCGACGGCGCACGTTCGCTCGAGCCGGCGCCGAAAGTACCTCCGCGCTCGTGGGCGGCGCTGTCGTGGGAGAGCGAACGTGCCGTGCACGAGCTGGATTCGGGGCGAATCGCTCGCGCGCGAACGATTGCTACGGCTGTTTTTTCCTTGTCGGAACGACGCGGTTTCCTGGGAGTCGCCGCGCGGGCCGCCGCAGCGCTTCACGCCGTCGCGTCTGCCGGGAACGACCGCAACGCAGCCCGGGAGTGGGCTTCGATCGCGCTGGCCCGGCTGCTGCGAAGCGGCAATCCCCTAACGGCGGTCGGCCTTTTTCGCGAGCGCGTGGAGATCCGCGGCGCGGACGATCCGTCCCTGGCTGCCGTGTACGAACGGCTCTGCACCATAATTCCGCAGATGCTCGCCGACTCGTCCGCGCAGCGCGGCGCCGTCTGCGAACTGGTTGCGGCCGTCCTCGAGCGGCAAGTGGACGGCTCGGACGGCGGTCGGCTCGGGGCCTGCATCGCGGGCGTGATCCGTGCGGACTCCGCGTTCACCCACTACGTGCAGTCGTGTTTCGAGCAGATACACGAGGCGTTCTCGCTGGTTGCAGCCGCAACGCAGCGCCTGCGCTGGGACGCCGCAGTACATCTCGCTCGAGAGTCGCTCGGGCCCGTTGCGAGATTGCGGCCGAGCCACCCGCGCGCGATCCCTATCGCTCTGCCTCGGGGAACGCAGTCACAAATCCCCTCCCTCGAGCATTTGAGGAATGATGATGGAGCGGGCGGAGGCAAAGAACCCAAACCGGACCTCGCCGGTCTACGCGTTCGGATCGTTTCGCTTCGATCCCGCGCGGGCGGTGCTCTTTCACGGCGCGACGACTATTCCGTTGCCGGAGCGTCTCGCGCAGTTGCTGATTTTACTGATTCACGCTAACGGCGACGTTATCGACAAAGAGACGATCGCTTCGCGCATTTGGCCCGACGTTGCGCTGAGCGACGGCAACCTTTCGCAGCACATGTACATGCTGCGGCAGCAGCTCGACGAGCGCGCTAAGGATCGCGCCTACGTCGTGACCGTGCGCGGGCGGGGGTATCGTTTCGTCGCTCCCGTCACCGTCGTCGGGCCGGTCGCGGCCGAAGGAGCGGCGCCTGCCGAAGACTTCGGGGACGCCCTGCTGAGCTGCGGTCCCGAGGCGTTTGCGCACTACTGCCGAGGCTGCTACCTACTGGAGAAGCGGACGGCGACTTCGCTGACCGCTGCGACCGAGCAGTTTCAGGCCGCACTGCAGATTGATGGGGAGTACGTTCCGGCCTTGATCGGCTTGGCGCGCGCGCACGCCCTGCAAGCGGAGTACTGGTACGCATCGGGCTCCTACATGTTTCCAAAGGCAAAGGCCGCGATCGTTCGCGCGCTCGAGATCGATCCGGGCTGCGCGGAGGCCCGCGCGACGCTTGGGAACCTAGTCCTGTTTTGCGACTGGAACTGGGC
>DATAQH010000267.1:0-5813 GCA_036264815.1 Candidatus Cybelea sp. | reverse complement strand
ATTCGGCGCGTTCTGCACCGAGTAATCGTTGGTCGCGTACGTTCGCGCAAACGAGAAATACGGTGTTTGAAACTGATAGGTTTGTTCGCCGAACGAGCCGGCCGCAACGGTTGCCTTGATGTTGGGCGGGACCGCCGCGGTGATGATATTGACGATGCCGCCGATCGAGCCCGAGCCGTAAAGGGTCGAACCGCCGCCTTCGACAACCTCGATGCGGTCGACTCCGCTGGTCGGCATTTGCTCCAGATCGACGTCGTCGATCTGACCTCCGGCGGTCGGTAACCCGTCGACTAAAACCAAGACCTGTTCCGAGGAGCTGCCGCGAATCCCGAGGCTGGCCACGGCGCCGAAACCGCCATAACGCACGATATCGATGCCCGGAACCGAAGCGAGTGCATCTGCGACGGTCCGCGCGCCTTGTTCTGCGATCTGGGCGTTGGTGACGACGTAGGTCGTGCGAGCGGTGCGCTGCGCGGACTCGATCCCGCGATCGCTCGTGACGACGTGCGCGATTTCGGGTACCGCAGAAGGGCCCGGAGACGGTGAAGGTGACGGTGACGCAACGGCCGCGATCAGCGCGGCGATCAATGGAAACATCGCAATCCTTTCCCTGACGCGAGGTGGACGTGCTCGATGTTTTGCGACGGTATCCTGACTCGCGGATCGTCGCCGTTGCCCGAGCCTTCCCATCCGTTGCCGGACAGTGACTTCAGGCGGCTCCCCGCATACAGTGGCGCGACCGTGCCGGCTTCACACCGGCTTCCCGCGCAAAACGTAGAATCGCCAATTGTGCAGATCCGTGCGTCTACCCTCTTCCTCGTGGCTCTGCTTGTCGGGTGTGCCGCCTCGAAGCCGGCCGCCGGCGGTGGGATCGTCACGCTGGTGCCGTCGTTCGCCGACGACGTCTACGCGCTGGGTGCCGGGCGACAGCTGGCAGCCGTCTCCGCCTTTACCGACGACCCTCGCGCCGCGGCGCTGCCGCGAGTCTCTGATGCCAATAGCGTCGATGCCGAGGCGATCGTGGCTTTACGTCCCGAGCTCGTACTGGGGATTCCCTCGCAGGCGCGGCTCGCCGAGCCGTTGCGTCGAGCAGGCTTGCGGGTCGTCCTGTTATCCGACGACGGCTACGACCAGATCTTTGCGAACCTCTCGACGATCGGTGCGTTGACGGGTCGCGCGAAAGAGGCGCAGGCGACGATCTCACGCTTGCAGCGCGAGACCGCGGGGCTTCAGCAGCGCGCGCAGCGGTTCGCCTGGCATCCGCGCGTCTTCGTCGTTTTGCAGGCCGCTCCAATTTGGACGGCCGGCACGTCGTCGTACATCTCGAGACTGATCGCGATTGCCGGCGGCCGTAATGCGGCCCAGTTGAAAACGCCCTACGCGCAGTACAGCGCGGAGACGCTTGTGAGCAACCAGCCCGACGTGCTGATCGCCGATCGGATTGCCAAGCTCGACGCAGTGCTCGACCGCCAGCCTTGGCGAAGTTTGCGCGCGGCGCGGTTGGGCCGCGTCTACGAAGCGCAACCCGATCTCTTGGAGCGTCCCGGACCGCAATACAACGACGCAATTCGCTGGCTGATCGCGCGTTTGGAGCCGATCGCCCGCCGTCGGGAGCCTTGATGCCGCGCGCGCTCGTCGTCGCGGTGGAGACCCGCGCGCTGCGGGAGACGCTCGATGCCGAGCTCGAGGAGTTCGAGGCCTTGGCGCAAGCTGCGGGCGCAACGATTCTCGACCGAATCGTCCAGCGTCGCGAGAGCGTCGACCCGGCGAGCCTCGTTGGCAGCGGCAAGATGCTCGAAATCGCCGAGCGGGCACGCCAGGATGGTGCAGATCTCCTGCTCGTTCTCAACGAGCTGCGTCCGCGTCAGCGCAAAAATCTCGAACGGGTCGTGCCGCTGCCGATCGTCGACCGGACGATGCTGATTCTGGACGTCTTCGCGCGCCACGCGCGCAGCCGCGAGGGCAAGCTGCAGGTCGAGCTCGCCCAGCTTCGTTACCGTCAGTCCAATCTGATCGGCATCGGCGCCGATCTCTCGCGCTTGGGAGGCGGCATCGGCACGAGAGGACCTGGTGAAACGAAGCTCGAGGTCGACCGGCGCCGCATCGGCCAGCGTATCTCGACCCTGGCCGAAGGCCTTCGCGGAATCGCTCGTCAGCGCACGCTGCGGCGCAGCAGAACGCACCGCGAACCGCTCGTCGCCCTGGTTGGCTACACGAACGTCGGGAAGTCTTCGCTGCTTAACGCGCTGACACACGGCGACGCACTCGTCGCCGATCAGCCGTTCGCGACGCTCGATCCGACGATTCGCCGCGCCTTCCTCGCAACTCACGAGTACGTGCGGCTCGCCGATACGGTGGGCTTCATCACGAATTTGCCAAAGGATCTCGTTGCCGCCTTTCGGGCGACGCTCGAAGAGCTGCGAGAGGCCGATTTGCTCCTGCACGTGCTCGACGCGAGCAACCCGCAATGGGAGCGGCAGCGCGGCGCAGTCGACGCGATTTTAAGCGAACTCGAGCTCGACGGAACGCCGCGTCTGGCCATCTTCAATAAAGCGGACCGCGTCGTGCCGGAGGCCGCGGAGCAGGACGCGATCTACGTTAGTGCGCGGACGAAGGAGGGGCTCCCGGAGCTGCGAGCCGCGATCCGAGCCACGCTCGCGACGATCAAAGATGCTGCGAAGGCGTGATCTTCGATCGATCGCCAATCCATGCGATCGGCGGAATCATGAAGAAGCGCGCCAGCTCGTTGAGCTGTGAGGCGTATGCGGAACGGAGCTCGCCGAAGCGAACCCAGGCTTCGTTGCGATCGGCGACCGTAAAGCCGGCGGCAGCGAGGCGATCGCAGGCCTGATCGAATTCACCGCGTTCGATGCCGGCGTTTTGCTCGAAATCTGCGATTCGAAAGTAGTGCGCGAGATCGCGGGTCGCGTGGCGCCCGACGTTGTAAAAGATTCGCGCTTGACCCTCCTTTTCGCCCTCGACCGTCGTCATCAGCAGCGTCGCCGCGTCGAGCAGCGTGCCGAGCGTGCCGACCCACGACTGGTCGTCGTGGCTCGAGCGGAAAAACGCCAGCACGGGATAGGCAAGGTGGCTCTCCATCACTTGCGCCGACCAGCGCTGCGCGTCGATCATCAATCCCGGTAGATCTTCCCGGGTCAGCGAGTACCCCGCAATCGCCAGTAAGTTTACGCCGCTCGGCGGCGCGCCCGCGCGGGCGCCAACCGTGACGACGAAGGTCTCCCGCTGCTGAAACGAGCCGAAAATCGCGAACAGATAGGCCGTATTGATCGAAAGCAGCGAAAGCCCGGCGAGGCCCGCGAGCACGGAGACGAGCCGCGTTGCGCCTGCCCGCGCAACGATGTCGCCGAAGCCGATCGTTAAGACCGAGGTTCCCGAGAAGTAGAGCGCGGTCGCGAGGGACACGTGCGAGGAGCTCAGACCGGCGCGCAATCCCCAAAACATCAGCCCGAACCCGGTGATGAGCAGCCCCACCCACAGTCCCATGAGCCCGAGCAGCATGAAAGGCGCGAAGAGCGCTAAGAGATCTTCGCGGCGATCGCCGTCGTTGGGATACAGCTGCCACGAAAACGCGGGCCATACTCGCCAAGCGCTGCGCCAGACGTAAAAGCTAATCCGCAAGCGACGCCCGGTGGCGCGCGGAACGACGACCGACTGAAAGATATCGTTGAGGGTCAACACGACCAGGACGATGCCGGCCGCCACGCTGAGAACGTTGATCGCCATTTGCTGGCCAGCTTCGGCGCGGGCGGGCGGCAAGCCGCTCCGGGTCGTGCGGCGAAAGACCGTCGAGAATGGCCGTCATCTTCGTCACGGGCCCGGTAAGTTCGGGCAAAAGCGCGTTCGCGGTGCGCCTCGCGTTGGACAGCGGTTGCGACGTAACGTACGTCGCCACCGCGGCGGGTGCGCCCGAAGATATCGAGTGGCGCGCCCGGCTCATGCGGCACGTGCGCGATCGGCCGGCGGCGTGGCGGACACTCGAGACCGCACCGCTAACGCCCGACGCGCAGCTCGCGCTCTTCCGGGATGCCCCGGCGACGGCATGCCTGCTCGTCGATTCGCTGGGCACGTGGTTGGAGACGCGCGTCGCCGCGCGTGTCGATCTGCTGGAGATCGACTACAACGTCTTTGCGACGACCCTCGACGAGGAAGCCTCCGCGTTCGTCGACGCGATGCTCTCGTCTCGCGCCTCGATCATCGCGGTCAGCGAACAGATCGGCTGGGACGTCGTGCCCGTCGTCGCGACGGGGAGGCTATCGCGCGATGCGATGGGACGCATGGTCCAACGCCTGGCGAAGCGCGCAGCCCACGTCTATCTCGTCGTGGCCGGCTGCGCCGTCGACCTTCGTTCGATCGGCAAGCCGATCGACGGCGATCCCCTCTAGAGAGGTTCGCTCGAGGCGCTAGCGGTGGGTGCGGGCGATGCCGGCGCCGCGGTTGCTCCCGGAAACATCGTGGCCGACGGCTTCGCGGTGGCCGAAGGGGTCGCGGTCGGAGCCGGGGTTGGAATGGGCGGCGGCTGGAGGGTCGGTTGGCCGACGGGCGCCGTCAATGCAACCAAGCGGATGTATCCAATTGAGACGGTCGCGTTTTTCGGGATCGTCGTGTCCGCCGTAGCGGTGCCAAAGCCCGGGGATCGGGCGGTGACGGTTTGGTCGCCGGCAACCGCGCGCAGGTCGAACGCCCCCGTCGCATCGGCTCGGACCGTATAGATCGAGCCGACGGAGACGAGTGCGTTTGCGATCGGCCGGTTCGTCATTGCGTCGAGCACACGCCCGGTAACGCGTCCGTAATCTTGAACGCCTACGACATTTGGCGGCGGCGAGCATCCGTCTCCGAGCGAGAAGAGGATGAGCAATCCGAGGACGGCGTACCGCATAAGCAGGTGTACGTTTAGGAGCGCACAGTGTCCCCCCCAGGACAGGTATGGCCCGCGATTTGCTCAAAGCTTTGAGCGAGATGACTCCCTACGGACCTGTTGCAATCTACCTCTGCGTCGCGGTGGGGGCCGCTCTATTTTTTAACCTCTTGCCGGGCTTGCTCGGCCGCGCCAAGCCAAATCCCCACAAGCGCGAAGCGTACGAATGCGGCGTCGAACCGACCTCACCGGTTGCCGGGCGCTTTCCCGTGCGGTTTTACTTAATCGCGATGCTCTTCGTGATCTTCGACGTGGAAGCGGCTTCGTTCTATCCTTGGGCCGTGCAGATGCATGCGTTGCGCGTCTTCGGATTGCTAGAGATGGTCGTCTTCATCGTGGTTCTCGCGATCGGCTACGCCTACGTCTGGAAGAAAGGCGGCTTCGTGTGGCGGTAAGCCCCGGTCACTTTATGCTCGCGCGACTCGACGACGTCGCGCGGTGGGCACAGAGCTCGTCGGTCTGGCCGCTGACGATGGGTCTGGCTTGTTGTGCGATCGAGATGATGACCGTGACCTCTTCTGAGTATGATATCGCGCGATTGGGCTCGGAGGTTTTCCGCAGCTCGCCGCGTCAGGCCGATCTGATGATCGTCTCGGGACGCGTCGCGCAGAAGATGGGTCCGGTCGTGAAACGTCTTTACGATCAGATGGCCGATCCGAAGTGGGTGATCTCGATGGGCGCCTGCGCGAGTTCGGGCGGCATCTTCGATAACTATGCAGTCATTCAGGGCGTCGACACGATCATTCCGGTAGACGTTTATGTCCCGGGCTGCCCGCCGACTCCCGACGGGCTCCTCTACGCCGTCAACCTGATTCAGCAGCAGATCCGTGAGGGCGGCCGTGGCGGCATTCTGGCGCGAGCCTAACGACTAAGACTC
>DATAQH010000255.1:0-10040 GCA_036264815.1 Candidatus Cybelea sp. | reverse complement strand
GCGCAGCGTATTCGGGGATTCGAGTGGCACCTTCGCGAGCGCAATTTGCCGCGTGTTACCGTCGACGAACTCTTTTCCCATCGTCGTGCCGGCCGTTCCGGGGAAGGTTGCGAAAAGATCGTTGAAGGTGCGATTCTCTTGAACGATTACGACGATGTGCTCGATCGGCGTTACGGCGGCGAGATGTTCGACCGCGGGCAACGCTGCAAAACCGGCGGGCGGAGCGGTGCCGCGCGAGCAGGACGCAAGCGCCGCGGCCGCCGCAATTGCGACGGCACGACGCACGAGGATCACGGGGCCGCGGCGGCGCTCGCTCGCTGTGCGATCGAACCGACGTCGTAGCCGAACGACTCCGCGACCGGACTGGTCACCGTCGTGATGTCGGCGAGTTCGCCGGCGCTGAAGACGGGCTTGTAGTAGTCCGGGAACGAGAGCTTCTTGCCGTACGCTTCGCGCGCCGCCGCAAAGCCTTCGGGCGCGAGCCCCGTGTGCGCGAGGATCCGATCGATCGTCGCCAGCGAGTCCGAGCAAAGATCCTCGTAGCGCACGACGCAGACGCGCGCCTTGAGCTGCGGGTCGTCGGCGATCTGCTTCGCGACGAATCCGTAAACGTACGCCCAGTAACGAGCGCGCGACTGGACGACCTGTCCTGCGTCGAAGAGCCGGCGGATCTCGTGCAGCACCTCGGGGCTGCCGACGTTGGCCATGATCTGATGCGGACCGAACTCGTGGTGGCCGGTCAGCTCGATGATCTCGATCTGACGCGGGTCGTCACGCTCGAGCTCTGCCCAGATCCGATCTTGTTTGAGCATCGACGCAATGTGATCGATCGGATTGCGGACGTAGAGCAAAAAGCGCGCGTCGGGAAAGAGACGGCGCAAGTACTGCATCCGCACGACGCACATGATCGCTTTGCTGACGTAGCGCGTGCGGCCGCGAACGAGCTCGAGCTTGCGCAGATGGTCGACGTAGAAGCGTTCGAAGCCGGGGTTGGAAGTCGAGCCGTCGAGGACGCTGTATTTGCTTTCGTCGTGGATGAACGGGAAGAAGTGCTCCCAGAGAATCTCCTCGCCCATCTCGGCGCTGTCGCGCGTCACCTGAATGCGGTCGCGGTGAATGCGGGGGACCGGTTTGCGCATCGCGTCGACCGGTATTCGCGGGAAGACCTGATTCCAGACGTACGGCATGTACGGCATCAGGAAGTCGGCGTACTTGTGCGTGACGACGTCGGGATGCTCGCTGAGCATCTGCAGCGTGATCGTCGTCCCCGCTCGGGGAAGCCCGCAGATGTAGACGGGCCGATCGATTGACTGGGTCGCCATGCGGCGCTCCAGCATTTTGGACTCGAGGTTCCCCAGCGCCACGAAGAGGGGCGCTGCAGCGTGGACGCCGCGGACGCTCCAATAAAATGGGGCGGGAACGGAAAACTTTTGCGGCTTCGCCGTTTCTGATGTAGCCATTGTCGGGGCTAGACCTTCTCGAAGAGCGCGCCGATTACTGTCAGGCCCGGCCCAAAAGCCATGCTGAGGATCTTCGTTCCGACGGGGATCTCGCCGGAGTCGACGATCAGCTGCCAGATGTGAGGGGCGGTGGCCGAGGCCATGTTCCCGTTCTCGTAGAGAACCTTGCGGCTCAGCGCGATCTGCGACTCCTCGATGCCGAGACGGCTGCGAATCTGATTGAGGATCGCGGGGCCGCCGGGGTGAATCGCAAAGGTCATCGCGTGCTTTTCACTTTCGAAATCGAGACCGACCTGCTCGCAGATCGAGGTAACGAAATCGGCGATCGAATCGCGGATCATGAAGGGCACGCGCTTGGAGAGCGACATGTCGAACTGCAGCGGTCCGGGCCGCAGCGTCATCTCCGGCAGGGAATCGGGCAGAATGTATTCGTCGATCGCCAGGATCTTTAGCCCGTTGCCGCCTTTGCGCTCGAACTCCGTCTGCGGATAGGCCGCGTATTTGATGAAACCGTCGGCGAAAAGCGTCGAAGTTACGAAGTTGTCGGGCTCCTCGCCCAACAGATCGAAGTGCAGCGACAAAAATTCGGTGTGAACGAGGTCGACGCGCCGTTTGCGCTTCGGGAGCGAGTCGAACGACGAGCCGACGAGCCCGACCGCCGTTCGCACGGCCGGAAACGCGCCGTAGCATCCCATGTGATACGAATGGGTAACGCCGGTGTTAAGCCACTTGCGACGCGAGAGAAACGTCTGCACCGGACTCGGCGAGATATAGCCCGAACAGCTGACGTGCACGATGTCGTCGGGAGGCTGTGCGTTCGGATCGGTATAGACGCGTTCGAAAATGTCGCACGCGATCTCTTCGAAGAGGCTCATGCGCTCGTCGAGCGCCTCCCCCGTGGCGGCACGAAGATCGCCATAACTGCGAATCGTCTCGTATTCGCTCTCGGGGCTGGGAACGACGAAGCGCGACGTCAGCACGCTGACTTGGCGCCGAGCGATGTGCTGGCTCGACGCGCCGTAACGCCCCATGCGCTCGGTAATCAAACGCGCGAGCTCCTCACGCTCTTCGCGAGATTTCAGGCCTTTGCGCGCGCTCTGCGCGATCGTCATGAAGTGTGCCTGAATCCGTTTGAGCTCTTCTTGTTCGCGCGGCTCGGTCATCAAAATTCGTTGGAAATCCGCGAGGACGACCGGCACCGCGACCGGTCGTGCGTTGGGCGCGGTAATCGCGGCCTGGGCCGCGCGTGCGGGGCCGGAATCGGAGATTTTTTCAAGCGTGCTCATATAAACCCAGGACTGTCGTTCGCCGTCGGGCTCATTCTTCCATGCGGGACGAGTTTGTCGTTGCGATTCACGTGACATGAGTAATCTCGGTTACCTTTTGCGTGGTTGCATCTTTATCGTTTATTCATCATCGACGGGCCGGTTCGAGGGCCGCTGATGCAGGAAATACGTTTTCGCGTATTTGGAGCCGATGGGAACGAACGTGCGAGGTTGTTGCGTAAAGTCAAAAAAATCGTCGAGGAAGCTGCTAGCGTTCTTGTCCGAAGTACCCAGCGACGGTAGGTCCCAGTTCTCTTCCACGAACTTGATGATGCTGCCGAAGTCGTACTCCTCGTGCGATACGTAACCCGTCTTCGCGTACGGCGAAACCACGATTGCCGGAACCCTGAAGCCCAAACCGCCGTAGCTTCGTTCTCCCGGCGGAGCCACGTGATCGTACCAGCCGCCCCAGTCGTCCCAAACGACGACGATCGCCGTGGTCTTCCAGGCCGCGCTCTCGCCGATGGCGTTGACCACTTGCGCGACCCACGACGGGCCCGTATCCGAATTGTCGCCGGGGTGATCGGAGTTCTGATAGTCCGGTATTACCCACGAAACGGCCGGGAGCGTGTTGCGCCGAATATCGGTGAAGACTTTCGTCTCGGGGCTCGCTTGGTTCGTCTGCCACTCAGGCCCGTACCGCACGGCTTTGATCGCGTCGAACGCGTTCCAAAGATTTCCGCCGAAGCTTTGCCCGACCGCCGGCGCGTAATAGCGCCACGAAAGGCTCTTTGCATCGAGCGTGTCCCGCAGCGTGCGATAGGTCAGGCACGGAAACGGTCCGGTGTTCTGGTACTGTTTCCATTGGCCGCTCTGCGTGATCAGCGAGGTTGCGGTGCCGGGATGCGCGTCGCAGCCCCACGGCTGATCGGCGCCCCCCGTCGGAAAGTCGATGAGGTCGTAGGTCGAGTTGATTGCCGTGTCGCCGCGAATCAAATCCTGGTGCGCGGTAAAACTGCCGCTGCCTTGCGTCTGAAATAAGTGATCGGCGAGCACGTACTGTTTTGCCAAGTCCCAGTACGGCTGGACTTGCGCCGGGCGGACGTATTGATAGACGTACGTTCCCGACGTTCGTCCGATCGGAACGATATCGAAATCGTTCATCTTTCCGTGATTCCAGTCGCGCAGCCAGAACGAGTAGCCGTTGTTCGGCGAGATCGGACTCTCGAGATTGGCCGGCCGAAGGCGCAGCGTACCGCCGTTATGAGTCTTGCCCGCGGTCGCCCCGTCGGCGCCGGGGAAGGTGGCGAAGAGATTGTCGAAGGTTCGGTTCTCTTGAATCACGATGACGATGTGCTTGAAATGCTTGCCCTGCCTTGCGGGCGGCGGCGGGAGGAAAGGGGCGGCCGCCGAGCCTGCCGATCCGCCGCCGCAGCCGGCCAGAACGGCCGAAACCGCACCCGCACAAAGGAAGGCCGCAAACGCTCCACGCCGCACGAACCGATTTCGATCGCCCATACCTTAAGGTCATATGGTTCGGGTCCGCACGGCATCCCTTCCCGGACGACCGCTCGCCGCGGCAGCCGATGATCGTTCGAGCGACAGCCAATGCGGTAATCGAGGCGGGACGAGTTCTGCGTGAGGGCGGCGTCGTCGCCTTTCCGACCGAGACCGTTTACGGCTTGGGAGCAGACGCATTCCAGCCGCGCGCAATCGCCGCGATCTTTGAAATCAAGCAGCGACCCTCGTTCGATCCGCTGATCGTTCACGTGGCCGATACGGCGATGCTGGAGCGGGTTGCCGCCGCGGTTCCCGCAACGGCCGTCGCGCTTATCGAACGTTTCTGGCCGGGCCCTTTGACGCTGGTGCTGCCCAAACGAGCGGAAGTACCGGATTTAGTCTCTGCCGGGTTGTCGACCGTTGCGGTCCGTATGCCGGCGCACCCGATCGCTCGGGCTCTCATCGAAGCGGTGCGCTCGCCGCTGGCCGCTCCGAGCGCCAATCCCTTTGGACGCATCAGCCCCACGCGCGCCGATCACGTCGACCGGATGCTCGGCGATCGCGTCGCGTTGATTCTCGACGGGGGTACGACCGAGCGTGGAATCGAGTCGACGATCGTCACGCTGGCACCGCGCCCGGCGCTCTTGCGTTCGGGCGCGATTGCCGTTGAAGAGATCGAGTCGCTGATCGGTCCCCTCGAGCGTGCAATCGACGGCACGGAGGTTCGTGCTCCGGGACAGCTGTCGACGCACTACGCGCCGGTTACCCGGTTGCGCGTCGTGGAGCCGAGCGAAGTTCCGCTGGCTGCACGCCGGCGCGCGAGCGTTGTTGCGCTCAGGCAGCCCTTCGAGGGCTATGCTGCCTCGCGCGTGCTCTCCCCGAGCGGCGACCTCCGCGAGGCGGCCGCTCGTCTCTTCGAGACGCTTCACGAACTCGATGCGATGGGGCTCGACCGTATCGATGCGCAGCCGGTTGCTGAGAACGGGCTGGGAATGGCGATCATGGACCGCCTCCGCCGGGCTGCCCGCTGAAACGCTTCGGCGCTGCAAAGCGTTTTCCGAGTAAGTAAAGAAGAAAGGCTCATGATGCTCAAACGCGATCTCCTTCGTTATGCCGCGCTTTGCACGGCAGCCGTCATCTGTTTTGGCGCAGCGCCGGCCGGCGAAGTCTTGCCGTATCAGGTTGCCGGCGACGTCGCGGAGAGCTATCGCCTGCTGACGACGACGTATTACGATCCCGTCGAACCGCACGTGCTGCTCGCTGCGGCCGGCAGCGCGCTCGTCGACACGGCTCGTAAACACGGGGTCGCGATTTCGCCCCCCGCCCTGCGGGCGAGCTACGATCGCGACGCGACGGTCGCACAGCTCGACGCTGCGATCGCGAGCGCCGCGCATGCGGCGCACGTGCCTCCCAGTGAGTTTGCCTACGCGACGATCGTTGCGATGGCGAAGGCCGTGAACGATCGTTACACGCAGTTCTTTACGCCGACCGAGTTCAAGGCGTTCAACGAAGCCCTCGATCCGGCGCGCATCGGTGGAATCGGCGTGATGATCGAGCCCGACACCGCCAGCGGCTACGTTCGCCTCACGTACGTTCTGCCCGGGACGCCCGCCGAACGCGCCGGCCTGCAGGTCGGAGATCTCGTGATGTCGGTCAACGGTACGGCGACAAAGGGCCTCGCGATCGACGCGGTCAGCGCGCTGTTGCGCGGCCAGGCCGGCACCGTCGTGTCGGTAACCCTCTCGCGTGCGAGTGCCACCTCGGTCGTTTCGATCACGCGCGACAACGTGCAGCCGCCGACCGTGATCTACAAGATGCTGGCCGATAACATCGGCTACGTCTGGGTGATGGCCTTCGGGCGCGCGACGCCCACCGAGTTCGACCAGGCGCTCACGCGTCTGAGCCAGCAGGGCGCAAAGGCGCTCGTTCTCGACCTTCGCAACGACGGCGGCGGTTACGTAGACTCCGCACTGGATATCAGCTCCAAGTTCATCGCCAACAAAGCGCTGTTGACGGTCGAAGAGCGTGGGCGCCACGACACGACGATTCACGCCGACCCCAATCCTTCGATTACGCTGCCGGTTAGCGTGCTCGTCAATCAGTACACCGCCTCGGCCTCGGAGATCACCGCAGGTGCGCTGCAGGACGACGGAATCGCGATGCTGGTTGGCGCCAAGACGTTCGGTAAAGGCGTGATGCAGACGCTTACGCCGCTGCCGGATGGGGCGGCGATCAAGATCACTACCGCGCACTATCTCACGCCGAACCGGCGGGACATCAACCTGCGCGGAATCGACCCCGATATTCGAATCGACGAGAACCAGAACGCGCGGTTCGGCGAGATCGATCGCGACGCGCAGCTGCGGGCAGCGATCTCTCAACTGCAGAAGCAGATCGCGACGAAGAGTTAGGTTTCGCTAAACCCGCTGCCCGTTGAGCGAGAGGCGGCGGCCGGCAGGGTACCGGCGGACCAGCCGGACGATCGTTCCGTTGCTGGAGAACGCGACGTCGTCCATCAGGCGCCGCATGAGGAATATCCCGAAGCCGCGGCCGCGGTGATCCGGTTTGATGCTGCCTTCGTAGCTCGGCGTCGAAAAGCCGCAGCCGCTATCGCGGATCTCGATCGAGAGCTCGGAACCATCGAATCGGCACTCGACCGTAAAGCCGAGCCCGCTCGCGCCGGCGCTCCCGTGCTCGACGGCGTTGCTCAGCGCCTCGCCCGCGGCAAGGCGGATATCCGCAATCTCGCTTTCGGAGAAGCCGCAGGCACTGGCAAAGCCTGCCACTCCCCGTCGTGCTAAGGCGACGTTGCGGATGTCACTCGTATAGTCGGCTCGATAATGTGTATTCAAGGATGGCGGTCCCGTAAAAGCAATTCCCGAGACTCAGCCTAACCTAAACCTTTCCCAGGCAACGAACCGCATTTGGGGAGCCGGTCGGAAGTCGGCACGAGGCCGTCGAAAACCCCGCGCGGCAGGCCCCGGGCGATTAGCTCAGCTGGGAGAGCGCCTCCCTTACAAGGAGGATGTCGGCGGTTCGAGCCCGTCATCGCCCACCATTATCCGTGGCCGGCGGCCGCGCTCGCCTCGTTACCCAAAGAGAAGCAGCCGGAGCATGAGCGCCCCCACGCCGATGGCGCCAGGGTATCGTTTTGACGGCTCGGGGTACAAGCGAAAGCATGCTGACGACGATCGCCCTGGTTGCGCAGACCACCGTCGTTACCGCGCCCGCCGACCAATACTTCGGCAAGCTCAAAATGAGCGCGCTGCGGATCCGGTACGAGACGATGCAGCTCAAGAAGCGGTACGAAACGCACCAGCTGCTGCCCGAGCAGGCCGAGCATCTGCTCCTGCTCACCCAGGACGCCTTCACCCAGTGGGCGCGGGAGTATCCGAAGGATTCCTGGCTGCCGTCCACCGGGTACGCGATCGCGGCGCTCTTCGCCGAGCTGCCCGGCGCGACCGCGCGCGATCGTGCCGTCAACCTCTACGTCTACGTGAAGACGAACTTCCCCAGCTCTTCTTACGGGAAGGCCAGCCGCACGGCGCTGCACCGCGGCGTGGCGGTCAAGCACGATCCGGCGTGGGCGATTGCGATGCGAGCGCCCTCGCCCAGTCCCTCGCCGCCGGCCTCATCCTCCCCCTCGCCGTCGGTCTCGCCTTCTTCCTCGGCGGCTCCAGGGAGTACGCCGCCCCCCCGGTAAAGGCTCTGGAATGGAGACGTTGCCGGCCTACGCCGACATCGGCGTCGAGCGCGAGGGCGAGATCGCGGTGGTCACGATGCGCCGGCCCGAAAAACGCAACGCGCTCTCGCTGCAGATGATGCGCGAGCTCGATGCCGCGCTTGCGGCGCTCGCCGGCGAGCCTGGCGTCCGTGCCGTGATTCTGCGCGGGGAAGGGCCCGCATTTTGCGCCGGTCACGATCTTCGCGAACTGCGCGACCGCGACGCGGACGCATATGCAACGATTTTCGATGCCTGCGTCGCTCTGATGGCGCGCATCGTGGAGACCCCGCAGCCGATCATCGCCGAAGTCGCGCGCGTCGCAACCGCGGCGGGCTGCCAGCTCGTCGCCGCCTGCGATCTCGCCGTTGCGGCGACGGAGGCGTCGTTTGCGACGCCCGGGGTTCGCATCGGACTCTTCTGCAGCACGCCGATGGTTGCGCTGACTCGCGCAATCGGTCGCAAACGCGCGATGGAGATGCTGCTGACCGGCGACTCCATCGATGCCAAAACGGCGCTGGATTGGGGTTTGGTCAACCGCGTGGTCCCGCCGGAGCAGCTTCACGCGGCCGCGCTCGAGCTTGCCGGAAAGATCGCGTCGGCGAGCCGCACGGTCGTGGGCATCGGCAAGGCCGCGTTCTACGCACAGATCGATCTCGACCAAGCGTCGGCGTATCGTTACACGAAAGACGTGATGACCCGCAACGCGCTCGAAGCCGATGCACGCGAGGGTATCTCCGCATTTCTCGAAAAGCGCAGACCGAACTGGTGACGAGCCTCTTGGAGGGGATAATCTCCCACCGTTGAAGCCGAACCGTCCGCGTCACTCGACTCGTGGGCCGCGAGCGAACGCGATGAAATCACAAGCGTCGCCCACACCCGGTATGTGTGACCCGACAAAAAGGGACTCGCGCATACGCGACGGCAGGAGGGCTCGCCCATGGCGAGCCCTTCTGTAATCACTGGGCCGCCAGGCAGAAAAACCGGCGCGGCAGAGCGAACCAGACTCGCTTCGTGACGCTCTATACTCCTCGAACGCGCTACGCCGCCGTCGTCTTACTCGTTGCGCTCCTCGCGTCGCTGGCCGTCGCATTCTTCCGCGTCCGCACCGAATCGCACGCCCGGCGCGTCGAGCTCGCCATGGACTTTACCGATCTCGACGCGCTCGCGCGCGCCTACGACTACAATCCGGCGGCATTTTTGATCGCGCTGCGGCGCGCCGGCCTCACCTCGCTTGCGCTGACCGAAGAGCTCGGGTCGAACGTCGGAAACAACGGCAAGGCCTACGCGACGACCGGGGCGGCCTTGGTCAATCAGGCGCGACTCGCACCGATCAGCGATCCGCTTCTCGCGCGCCTCGTCGCGAACCGGCGGATCGACGACGGCGCGATCTACCTGATCGTTTCCGATCCGTCGACCTATCACCGCTACCTTTCGCAGCTTTCGCTGCACTTCAGCCGCAACAGCGTGCGCGTCTTGCGGGCGACGCGGCCCTGGTTGATCGAGGTGCGAACGCAGGTCGACTACTTCAATGCGGTCGCCCTGGGAATTCCGACCGGGCAGATCGAGCTGGCACATCGTCTCGCACTGCTCGTCGTGCCGCGCTTTCAGAACGACGAGCGCTTTAAGGCACCTCAGATCGACGCGCTCTTCAACGACGTCCTGCGCTACGATCCGAAGGTTTCGACCGTCATCTTCTTCGGGCTCGGCAACGCCGTCGCCGGCTATCCGGATCACCTCGAGGATACCGCCGCGACGTTTAAGCGGCACATTTTCAATTTTGGCTCGATCGAGACGTACGATCCCAGCCAGGTGCAAAAAGGGAGCGAAACCCTCGCGCGCCTCATACCGGGGCGAACGGTGCGCGTTCAAGCGATCGCCAAGACCGAGTTGGACAAGCTCAAGCTCGACGAGGTCGTGGCACGATACGTGCTCGGCGTGCGCGAACGCAACGTGCGCGTCGTTTATCTGCGACCCTGGGCGCACCAAGACGGCAGCCTTTCGATCGAAGCGACCAACGTCGAGATGGTCAAACGGATCGCCGACGAGCTGCGTGCCGACGGCTTGCGGCTCGGTCGCGCGACGCCGATCCCG
>DATAQH010000152.1:0-3503 GCA_036264815.1 Candidatus Cybelea sp. | reverse complement strand
AACGAAATCGAGCGGCTCTTCGAGTTACCGGAGACGTATACAAACTCGTCCGGATCCAAAGCGTTGAGCGAGGAACTTGCCGGCCTAAAAATGCGCAGTCAAGAACGCGTCACCGAATGGGAAGCGTTGCTACATCAGCTTGAAGAATTGACGGTCACATAACGAGCGCGACGATCGTAATCCGTCGATCACGTCGCTTGTCGCGTCGATCTTTATGGCTGTGCGGCTGGGCTCAGCCTGCCCTTCGTCGATCAATCGATGCAAAGCGCGGAGCTTCCGTGCCAAGCGAACGACCCAGATTAAACCACTTAGCTCAGTCGATTTCGTCCAGGTTGCGTCGTACTTGGGTATGAGACGCTCGAACCTCAGCAGCTCATCCGCGTCGTTCGCGGCCCGTAAGACCTAAAGGGAACCGTCCAAAGGCGAAAGACGAAGTCCCTGCGGCTCCGTAGGCTTTCTCATGTCGTCGAGGGCCTTGATTGAGTTCCGCAGCCTCTCGTTAGCGTTCACCGATTGCAGGGTAGCGTTATTGGCGGCGAGCTAGCGGTTCGCCACCCGGATAGCTGCTAGGCCCGTGACGAAGATCGCCTCGACTCGCGTTCACGAGCTTCTGACCCTAGCTGTCGGACCGAGCGAAGCTGAGCCGTTCTGGTATGTCGCCGCCGACTATAAACTTATAAACACAGCGTTAAAGCGGCGGCGGTTTGCACCGGCCGTTTTCGATGCGGCAGGTAGCGATGCTCGATGGGGATTTGGCGGTAAATGGCGAGCCGGCTACCGGTGTCAGCGCGCCGCTGCTCGGGTCAATGGTATACGCCGAAATGCTCGAAGAATCGAGATTGGCCACATAGGCGAACGGAATGCTTCAACATCTGCTCCGGTCTGAACGTTAGATTCCAGATAATGTGTAGACGATACCGAAGTGCCGCGCGCCACCGTTCGCGGTCGTGCCGTATAGCGCGTCGCCGACTTCGATCAGCCCGGCCTCTGGCGATGCACCATCGGTCCCGCCGGCAAAACTATGGACCACCTGCTCCACGCCGCTTGACAAATCGATCGCGAAAACCGTGCCCCGGCCTTGCGCGCCGCCCTGTTCGGTCGTGCCGTACAGCGTGCCGTTCACGTCCAGTAGGCCGGCAACTGGGCCCGCGCCGTCGTTCCCGCCCGCGAAGCTATAGAGCACGTCGTATCCCGTGCCGTCGGTCTTCATCTTAAAGACCGTGCCGCAACCGCCCGCACAGCCTGCTCCGCTGCCGCCGTTGCGCGTCGTGCCGTAGAGGGTGCCGCCGACATCGGTTAGGTCGGAGTACGGCGTCGAGCCGTCGCTCCCGCCGACAAAGCTATGCAACGTTTTAACTCCGGCGAACGTAATTCTAAAGATCGTGCCGCGTCTGGAAGCGCCGCCGCTTGCCGTGGTGCCGTAGAGCACGCCGTGCTCGTCGATCAGACCGGCAACTGGGTTCGAGCCGTCGCTGCCGCCAAACACGTCAAGCACCACAAAGCGGCTCTTATTGGTTATCTGAAAGACCGTACCGTGGTTCGTACTGCCGAAGTCGGATGTGGTGCCGTAGAGCGCGCCTTTTAAATCGAGGAGAGCGCCCAACGGCAGCTCGCCGTCGCTACGGCCTCCGAACCGGTGGAGCACCTTTTCCGCGCCGTCCGTCGTGACCGAAAAAACCGTGCCGTAGCCAGAACCGCCGTCTTCGGTCGTGCCGTAGAGCACGCCGTTCCTGTAGGTTAACGCGGCTCTTGGGTGATTGCCGTCTCTTCCCCCAGCGAAGTTGTAGAGCGAAGTTTCCTTGCCCGCCGTGGTGAGCGCGAACACACCGCCGAAGTGCGTCGTTAAATTCCCAGCGGTCGTGCCGTAGAGCGTGCCATCCACGTCGATGAGGCCGCCCCGCGGAGTGCGGCCGTCGGGGCCGCCCGTGAATTGGTAGAGCACGGCGTAACTCAAGCTCACCGGCCGTTGCGACCGCAGAGAAGGGCCGACCGATCCGCTTGCCGAGTACAAATTCGATTGGGGCGTGCCCGAACAACCGGATAGCGCGAAAAGCACCACACTGAAGAGCTTGCATAAGCTTTTCATTATGTACCTTGTTTCACCAGGGGCGGTTTTGTTCCCGCGAGCGATCGGCCGCAGTGTCGAAGCCCGCTGAATGGTCAGGCCACGGAGGTCGCCATCCTCAGCTGGGCGAGCAGTCACAGCAGCACGGACGTCGCGCATCTCGCAGTCGCCACGGTCAATGGAACGATAAAGAGACCTAACTGCGAAGGTCCGGCGACGGCGGCTGGCGCCGGCTGAATCGAACAACCTCTCTCTTAGAGGAGAGCACGGTTAGCCGGCGGCTGCGTTCATCATGTTGGCGATGCTTGTAGCAGCGTGGGAGCAGATCCAGTTCAGCGTTAATCCCCAAACGTCAGCCGGGCGTTTTGGAAAGGCACCGAAGGACATTGAGAGCGCGTTTGGACAGTTTTTAGCGTCTGCCGGTACCAAGCGGCAAGATCGGTCGCCTTGAACTGCAACCGTTGTGCAACCGCAGTCTGCTACGCCTCGCAAAGCCTCACAGGCGCCGCCACTGCGAGTCGCGCATGCCACAGGCTTGGCGCAAACGACATGCGGACGCCCGGGGTGTCGAAGTCTCTGCGATCGACGCAGGTCGATGGGCGGCACAACCAGCTGTTGGTTGTAATGTGTGCGCCTAGTGTAACGGCTTCGGCCTCGGCAGTATCGAAATCGGCATCAGCGTCGGCGTTCGCCTCGATAAGATAGATCGTGCACTTCGGACAGCTGGCCGAAACCATCTGGGTGTCGAGATCGATCTCAACGCCCCACGACGGGTTGCCTTGAGGATAGTTGCTCTGTTCGCCGTCCTGATTGTATTTGTAGAGCTTTGCCGGCGGCAGTCCGTACTGCTGGCGGTAAACCGCAAGGTCCGAGGCGACGTTGGGATTGTCGTAGGCGTCGATGATCGCGACGATCTGTCCCAAGCCTTTGCTCGATGAGGGGAGGTTGTAGGCCGCCTCAATATCGCGAGCACCCCATCCGGGCTCGTTGTTTTGAGGGCGTTCGTTCAAGATTAGCACCCCGCACTGAGCCCTCCCGGCAGGAGCTTCGGGGCAAGCGCGCCGCGCGAGATATTCTTTGCCCGGCCCGAGCGCAACGACGCCCGGGGGACTGAAACCGACTTGCGCTCCATGGCAGCCTCCGAGCAATGCAGCTGAAGCGCAGACATACAGCGCGCGCAGGGCCAACTTCGGGACCGTCTTCATGGCAGATGCCTCGTCACGAGACGGCAAAGCACTTGCCTTCTCGCTCGGCTATCATGACGTGGGACGGTCCGCTTTGGCAAGGTTCAGTAGTGGTCGACGGCGGCTACGAGGTGTACGAAGCGGCCCAACGCGAACGCGACAAAGCGGCGATCGACCGCACAGCCGAAGAGTCAACCGCGCGAGCCAAGGTGTCGCGTCAAACGCCGTTGCGCGTAATCTCTCAGCTCAAGGGA
>DATAQH010000122.1:0-7841 GCA_036264815.1 Candidatus Cybelea sp. | reverse complement strand
GCTCTTTGCGGCACTCTCGATCTTCACGCTCGACCGCACGCTGCGCTCGAACTTCATCACGCGTTTGCGCGACGGGGCCGCCACGATCGCGACGACCGTCGACGTGCACGGCGGGAAGGCCGCCCTCGATCCCAACGACTTGCAGGCGCTGGCGCCCCTGCACGCCGCGCTGCCGTTTGCCGTCTTCGACCGCGACGGCAAGCAGATCGCCGGCGATGCGCCGCCGCTTGCGCTTCAAACCAAGGATCTGCAATCCGTAACCGTCGCGGTCGCGCGCAACGGTCAGCGGTACGGTACCGTCACGGTCTGGCAGTCGAGCCAGTGGATCGACGATTACGAACAGACCGCGGCGATCGTCTAGTTCGGGATCGCAGTGCTGCTGATCGTTCTCGCCGCAATCGCCTCGCGGCGGGTCGCGCAGCGCGTGCTCGCGCCGGTGGGCGAGATCGCCTCGCTCGCCGAGCGCATCGAGGGCGACGATCTCTCCCTACGGCTGCGGGCCGACAGCCGCGACGAACTCGGCCGTCTCTGCGCTTCGTTCGACCGCATGCTCGACCGCCTCCAAGAAGCCTTCGCGCGCGAGCGGCGTTTCGTCGCCGACGCCTCGCACGAACTGCGTGCGCCGCTCGCGGTGCTGCGCGCCGAGACGGAGCTGGCCCTGCGCCGCGAACGAACGAGCGACGAGTATCGCGCTGCCTTTGCCTCAATCGCCCGCGAAGCGACGCGCCTGCAAGAGCTGGTAGACGAGCTGCTTGCGACGGCGCGCGCTGAGGTCGACGCCGGTCAGCAGCAGACGCTCGACGCGGGCGAGCTGCTGCGCACGCTGGGCGAGCGTCTACGCCCGGCGGCGGCTACGCGCGGCATGGAGGTCAGCGTCGAAACCGACGGCGTCGCGCTCGCCCAGGCGAATCGCGCCACGCTCGAGCGGGCTCTGCTCGCCGTCGTGCACAACGCAATCACCTACGGTCGCGACGACGGCGTGGTCTACCTGCGCAGCGGACGCAGCGACGGCGTGGTGCGCATCGAGATCGCCGACGACGGCCCGGGCTTCACGCCCGACGCGCTCGCCCATGCGACCGAGCGTTTCTGGCGCGGCGACACTTCCCGCCCGCGAGGCGGCAGCGGCCTCGGCCTCGCCATCGCGCGCACGATCGTCGAAGCGAATCGCGGCCGGATGAAGATCGGCAACACGCCCGAAGGCGGCGCGGTCGTGACGATCGAGCTGACCTCCCCCAACGACCCCACGGTTCGATGAACCCGGCGAACTTTGCATTGCGCCACACGCGTGCCGTCGGCGTGCTTGCCGTGGTACTTGCGGCCGCCGGTCTCTGGGCCTACCTTCGCACGCCTGCGTCGATCTTTCCGGAGATGCACTTTTCGCGGATCGACGTCGTCGTCGACGCCGGCGATACGCCGCCCGAACAGATGCGCGTCGCCTCGACGCTCCCGCTCGAACGCGCGTTCATCGGCTTGCCGTCGCTCTCGCGCGTCGTCGCAACCTCGGCCCGCGGCAGCTCCGAGCTCGAGCTGCAGTTCGACCCGCGCAGCGACACCGCCGCCGATCTGCAGTACGTCAACGGCGCGATCGCGCAGGCGCGCGAGCTCCTTCCCGCCGGCGCCGCCGTTGTCGCCAATGTCGTCACCCCGCAGACGGAGCCCGTCCTTTCCTATGCCCTGACGTCCACCGTGCTCTCGCAGACCCTCGTCCGCGAATACGCAGCCCGGACGATTCTGCCAGCCCTCTACGGCATACCGGGGCTGGGGCGCGTCTTGGTTGTCGGCGGCGGCCAACGCGAGTACCACGTCGAGCTCGATCCGGCGGCGCTGGCCGCCGCCGGCGTGACCGCCGCCAACGTCAGCGACGCACTCGCGGCGGCCAACCACGTGAGCGCGGTCGGCAGCCTGCAAGGTTCTTCGCAGCGTCAAACGCTGCTCGTCGACGCCGGGCTTAACGACGCGGCGCAGCTGGCGCGCGTCGTCGTTCCGGCAAAAGACCGCAGCATCGCGGTCGGCGCGCTGGGCCGCGTGCGCCTCGGCATCGCGCCGCTGACGGCGCAGATGGCCTACGACGCCAGGCACGGCGTCGCGATCAGCTTTTATGCGCTCCCCGGCGCCGATACCGTTCGCCTGGCGCGCACGGTCAACGCGCGCTTCGCGGCGCTGTCGCAGCAGATGCCCTCGGATATCGTCGCGCGACGTTACTGGGATGCAAGCGATCTGATCGTCGCCTCGCAGGCAAGTCTGCGCGACGCGATCGTCGTCGGCGCGTTGCTCGCGCTGGGCGTGATCCTCTTCTTCTTGCGCGACTGGCGGATGACGCTCGTCGCCGCACTCGTGATTCCCGCGGCCATGGCGATCGCAATCCTCGCGATCTCGCTCTTCGGCGAAACGCTCAACATCATGAGCGTGGGCGGTCTCGCGGTCGCCGTGGGCCTCATCATCGACGACGCGATCGTTGTCGTCGAAGGCGTGGCCCGCACGAGAGAGGACGCGCCGGAGCTCTCGACGCGCGATGCCATCGTCGTTACGATGGATCGTCTGGTTCGGCCGATGCTCGCCTCGACGCTCGCCACGGTCGTCATCTTTATTCCGCTTTCGCTGCTCGGCGGCGTTCCCGGCGCCTTCTTCCGAGCGCTCGCGCTCACGCTCTCCTGCGCGCTGCTCGTCTCGCTCGCGCTCGCGTTTTTCGTGACGCCGCTGCTCGTGCAGCGCATCGTTGCGGGAGGCTCGCAAGTCGCCGGCGCGGCATTTTTACAAGAGCAAGGGCTGGTTCTGCGCTGGGCGCTCGTCCTGCGCTGGGCATTGCGCAATCGGGGTGCCGTTTACGCGATCTGCGTGGGCGTCTTGATCGCCACGGCGGGACTGCTCGCGTCTCTCCCGAGCGACTTCCTTCCGCACCTCGATGAGGGGCAGTTCGAAATTGCCTACAAGATGCCGGTGGGCACGACGCTGGCGGCGAGCGATGCCGCCGCCCTCGCGCTCGAACGCACGGTCGTTGCCGACCCGGCGGTCGAATCCGAGGGCCGCATCACCGGCATCGACACCAACGGATTCTCCCCGACGCCGCCGCGAGCGGGCATCATTCGCGTGCGTCTCGTTCCGCCGAACCGGCGCGCTTCGTTCGAAGCGGTTGCCGATCGGCTGCGCCTCGCGCTCAACGACGTCGTTCCCGCCGCGCAGCTCGACGTCCACCAGATCCTCGAAGACCTGATCAACGACGTCTCGGGCGCGCCTGCGCCGGTGCAGATCGTCGTTAGCGGCACCGGTCAGGCGACCCTCGCCGCGCTCTCCGATCGCATCTCCGATCGCATCGGCGGCGCGACCGGCATCACCGACGTCGCCTCGAGCCTCGTGCAGGACGATCCGACCTTCCGAGTCGTTCCCGATTTCGCAGCGCTCGCGCGCAGCGGTGCGGCGCCGGACGCGTTTCTCACGAATCTCGCCGCGATGACGCAGGGCGTCGTCGCGACGAATCTCGCGACCCCGACGGCGAGCATTCCGGTACGCGTCGCGATCGTCGGCGCATCGCTTCCATTGACCGGCATCGCGAGCGCGACGATCGATCGCAGCGCGACCGACATCACCGAAATCAACGGCGAGCGCGTCGCCATCGTCAGCGCCAATACGACCGGCCGCAATCTCTCGTCGACGATCGCCGGAGTGCGCGACGCGCTCGCGGCCGTCGGCTTTCCCCCGGGCTATCGGGCGCGCATCGAAGGCGCCTATCAGGCCCAGCAAGAGTCGTTTCGACAGTTCGCGCTCGTGATCGCCGTCGCGATCGGTTTGGTCTTCTTCGTGATGCTCGCCGCTTTCGGCTCGTTCCGCCAGCCCTTCGTGATCCTCGCGGCGGTGCCGCTCGCGCCGATCGGGGTGGCGCTTGCGCTCGCGCTCACGCGCACGCCATTCAACGTCGCGTCGTTCATGGGTCTGCTGCTTCTCGTCGGCCTGGTCGTAAAGAACGGCATCCTGCTCGTCGATGCGGCGAACCGGCGACGCGACGAAGGTGAACCGATGGCTGAGGCACTCGCCGGTGCGGGGCACGAACGCCTGCGCCCAATCCTAATGACGACGCTCGCCACGATCGGCGGCCTGCTCCCGCTTGCATTCGGCATCGGTGCCGGCGCGGCAATGGAGCAGCCGCTCGCGATCGCGGTCGTCGGCGGCCTTTCGACCGCAACGTTCTTCACGCTCGTCTTGATCCCGGTGCTCTACGCCTCGTTCTCGGATCGCCAGGAGGCGGCCGCGTGACGCTTCTACTCTGCGCGGCGATGGCGGTCTTTACGCAGCTCTCGCTTCCCGATGCGATCTCGCGCGCCGTTTCGAATAGTGCCGCGGTTGCGAGCGCGGTCGCGACCGTGCGAGAACGCGAGGCGCAGTTAAGCCTCGCGCGCGGCACCGCCGTTCCGCACGTGAGCGGCGACTACTCCCTCGCACCGCAGGCCGGCCCGCTCGATGTCGGCACGGTCGAACAGCATTTCATCACCGTCGGCGCGGGCATCTCGCTCTCGGACTTGATCTCGTCGCCGAGCGCCGTGCACGCCGCCGCGGGCGATCTGCTCGCAGCGCAGCGCAGCGCATCCGCGGCCGAGCTTGCGGCGAAAGAAAATGCCGTCAAGCTCTACTTCTCCGCCTTGCAGGCGATCGCAATCGAACGCATTCGCGAGGACGCGCTGCAAGGCGCACTGCGCGATCGCGCGGCCGCCGGCATTCGCAGCCGCAACGGCGAGTCACCCCAACTCGACGTGCTCCGCGCCGACGTCTCGCTCTCTCAAGCGCGGGCCGATCTCGCTCGCGCGCAAGCCGAGCGCGGCGACGCCGTCGAGGCGCTCGCCTCGGCGACCGCGCTCGATTCCCAGACGCTGGCCACGCTGAGCGAGGCACCGTTTCCGCGGTCGGAATCGCTGGGAGAGCCGCAAGCCGTCACCCGAGCGCTGGCGATGCGCCCGGAGCTCTCCTCGCTTGTCGCAAGCCTCCAAGCCCGTAACGCCGAGCTCGCCGGCGCGAGACGCTCGGGCGTTGCGACCGCGACGATCGAGGGCGGCTATCAAACGGGTGTCGATACGGGGATTCCGGTGCACGGTGCGGCGGTCGCCGCGCACCTCGAAGTTCCCCTCTCGTCGAGCTCGCACGCCCGCGTCGCGGCGGCGCAAGCGCAGGTCGACGCAACCTATGCCCAGCTCGTCGAAGAGCGCCGCACGATCGCGCTCGAGGTTGCGAGCGCGGTTCGGGACGCGCGCGCACTCGACGCCGCTTCGCAAGCCGCCCAGCAGGCGACGCAAGAAGCTTCCAAGGCGCTCGACGCGATCGAGATCGGCTACCGCGAAGGCGCGAGCTCGAGCCTCGACGTCGCGGTCGCACGCCGCACGTATGAGGAAACGCGCGTGCAGGCGTTGGTCGCCGCCTACGACAGCGCCCGTTCGCAGGCCGTGCTGAAGATCGTGATTCCGTGACCTCGCGCGCCTGGATGCTGCTCTCCGCCGTCGTGCTCGTCACTGCGACCGCGCTTCTCTGGCTCGGCTGGGGACGACGCCCAGTGCCGGCGCCAACGCAAGCGGCGGGGCCGCAAGTCTCGCTAACTACGGTCCGGAAAGGCGTGGTCGAGGAGACGATCTCTCTCAATGGCCGAATCGGCTCCCCCGCGGGAACGCAGGCGAAGCTTGCCTTTGCGGTGGCGGGCTCGGTGCAAAGCGTTGACGTCACGCTCGGCCAGCGCGTTGCGGCCGGCGCGTCGCTAGCAAGGATCGATCCAACCTCGTATTCGCTTGCAGCGGCACAAGCCCAGTCTGAAGCCAATGCCGCCGGCCGCGGCGCCGCGCTCGCGGCGGTCGACCGAACGTCCGTAACGGTGCGCCGCGATGAAATAGAGCTGCAGCGCCAGCAGCGTCTGTTCGCGGCCGGGATCGTTGCCAAGCGCGACGTCGAAGCGGCGCGTGCGACGCTCTGGTCGGATCGCGCGCAGGTGCAGACGGCCCGTATTTCGCTTGCGCAGGCGCAGGATCAGTCGCGCGCCGCGAGTCTGCACGCCGCCGATGCACGGTACGACGTCGACCGCACCACGCTGCGCGCGCCCTTCGCGGGAACGGTAACCGGTATCCTCGTCACCCGCGGCGAGAGCGTCGACCCCGCAACGCCCGCGATCGCGCTATCCTCCGAAGCCCAAGAGAGCGCAACGCTCGAAGTTCCCGCCGCCGATCTCGCGCGCATCGCACCGGGGAATCCCGTTCGCGCACGCTCCGGCAGCATAACTTGGCGGGGCCGCGTTGCCGGCGTTGCATCAGCCGTCGATCCCGCAACCGGCTTCGCGGTTGCGAGCGTTACGGGCGTACCCACCTCGCTGCCGGCCGGTACGCCCGTCGATGCCGCCGTCGTCACTCGCTCGCTGCGCGGCTTAGTCGTTCCGCGCGATGCGGTCGTGGAGGATCCGCAGACCGGCAACGCGCTCGTCTTCGTTCGTAACGGCAGTCGCTTCGATACCCGGCGCGTTAGCGTTGCCGGCAAAGACGATCGTTTCGCGCTGGTTTCTTCCGGGCTGCGCGAAGGCGAACCCGTGGCTGCGAGCGGAGCCGTCGATCTGCTCTCACCTTCGGGACCGTAATCCCGCTCGTTAAAGCGTTACTGATCGAGCCTTTTGCATAAGATGGGGTCGTTGGGCGGGCAATTCACGTGCCCGGGCATTGCTCCCGGATGGCTGCTGGCGCCGAAATGAAAATCGAGCAGCAGAAAAAATAGCGCCGCGATCGCGAGAACGATGCCCGCACCCTGCCAACGACCCTTCTTCACGGTTACAACCTGCAGCTTGCGGTTGTAGATCAGCACGGCCTCGGTAAGCTCGAGCGTCATCGGCGCCTTCAGCTCTTGCTTTTCGCAGGTCCCCAACGAGTTGTAGATTTCGACCGACGGAGCGCCGCATCGCGGCGGCATCAGCGCAACCGCGCTTACCACGATCGAGCAGAACAGCAGAATCAGCGCGAATTCGAAGAGTGCCGTCGGCGCCGCTGCCTCGCCCTTGGGTGGGAACGTGGAGAGCAGCACGACGGCGGCGCTCGCCAGGCCGATCAGCGCCAGCGCCCTCGCTTCGAGCCGCTTGATTCCGTCGGAGATCGCCGCCGTCAGTGCGTTCGCTTGCGCGAGCAGAAACGCAGCAACGGCGTCGTCGGTCAAACCCGGATACTGAGACCGCAAGCGCTCGGTGCGCTCGGCTCGCGCCTCCTCCAGCGGCAACACGCCTTCGGGGACCGCGAGGCGATCGAGGAGCTTGCTCCAGAGGCGAACGATGTTTTGGCCGAGGCTATTCGGATTGCTCGGGGCGTCGAGCACGAAATAGACAACGATCCCAACAAGTATAAGACCGAACCACACTTGCCAGCCGACGTCGAACATCAGCGGCATAACGTTTGCATTGCGAGCGCGTCAACCTTGCGGAGGCGCGCCGGAGGCGAGGTTCTCGTCACCAGGAGACAGCACGCTTGCTCGGTAGGGCAATCCAAGTGATGTCCAGCAGCTAACCGCCCGGGAGCCCTGGAGAGTTTATCGGCCCCCAGGGCTTCCGACTCCCTTTTTCCCGCCTAGGGCGGAGGCGAGGCGAGCGGGATCGATTGGCAGAGTTGGGCGCTCGACATGACCGCCGTCGCGGCCTCGTTCTCCTGAGTCTGCGTTTGATCGATCGTCCAGTGCAGCGCGTCGACGAGCCGCGTCACGGGATTGTAGCCCAGCGTCAGGCCCGGAACGTTGGCGAGGTCGATCGTGTACGGGTTGGGCGGCAGGCCCGCGTAGTCGGGGTTGGTCGTCAGCGGGTTTGGCGACGGCTGAGTCGGAACGCCTTTGGTCGTATCCGGCTGATT
>DATAQH010000106.1:0-9075 GCA_036264815.1 Candidatus Cybelea sp. | reverse complement strand
CGGTTCGCTCGTCGGCAAGTGTCCGGGCGAGCGCCCGCGATCGCTCGGATAGGGTCGCAAGTTCGCGCTGCTGCAGCTTCACCTGCCCGAGCAGCGAGATATTCGCAACCGACGAGATCAGTGCGATCGCAAAACAGACCGCCGCGACGAGGTACGCCGGCCACACCGCTGCATGCTTCACGCCCCTTATCTTCCCAGATGCGTATCGAGGCCCTTGCGGCGCGGGCGTCGTACCCAGGCGCTATGCATCCGGGGCTCTTGTTTGCTGCGGCGCTCGCGACGTCGCTGCATCTCCTGCCCCGCCCGCAGAGCGTCGAAGAAGTCGGATGCTCCAGCTCGGCCGTTCCCCTTGAGGTCGCAGGCTCGTTCGACCGCGCGGCGCGGACGGAGATCGACGAACGCTGGGCGGCGCTGGGGATCGGGCGTCTCCACCCTGGGAACTCTGCGACCATCGTCGTGCGCAAAGACGCGACGCTCTCGCCGCAAGCCTATCGGCTTTTGGTTGCCGGCGGCCGCGCGACCATCGAAAGCGCCGATGCTGCCGGGGCCTTCTACGGCGCAATGACGCTCGCCCAGCTCCCGCAGCGCTCCAACGGGGCCTGGAGGATGCCGTGCGTCCGAATCGCCGATAAGCCGGCCCTGCGCTGGCGCATCCTCTCCGACGACGTTTCACGCGGCCCGCTTCCGACAATGCGCTACTTCGAAGAGCGCATTCGCACGATTGCTGCTTTTAAAATGAACGGCTACTCGCCGTATATGGAGCACGTCTTTCTCAGTCCCACGGACCCTCTGCCCGCGCCGCTCGACGGCATCACGCCGTCGCAGCTCCGGGAGCTGTCGCTCTACGCTGGGCGCTTCCACGTCGCACTGATCGTCGAGCAGCAGAGCTTCGCGCACATGCATAATACCTTGCGGGTCGAGCGCTACGCCGACGCGGCCGAGTTTCCGCACGGCTTTCTTCTCGCGCCGAACTCACCGCTTTCGATGGAGTATCTGTCACGCCTGATTGTCCAGGAGCTTGCTGCGGTGGGCGCCACGCCGTTCTTTCACATCGGTTCCGACGAGACGGCGACGCTGGGTCTCGGACGAACGCAGGAGTACGTCGCAAAGCGAGGACGTTCGAACGTTTACGCGCAGCACCTGGCCGAGATGAACCGGTTGATCGCACCGTCGGGCGCGCGGATGATGGTGTGGGACGACGGCATCGAAAACGATCCCGCCATCATGAAGCTGATCCCACGCACGGCGGTGATCGTCAACTGGCACTACGGTGCCCAGCCCACGTTCGAACCGTTTATCGATACGATCTCCCGCGGCGGCTTCGAGCAGATGGTCGCCCCGGGCGCGAGTAACTGGAACGAGATCTTTCCGGCGATCGGCACGGCGCTCCCCAACGAACGGCTCTTCATCAATCAAGGAAAGGCCGCGCACGTGCTCGGGCTCTTCCAAACCGTCTGGCATGACGATGGCGAGACGCTCTACGAAGCGACGTGGTATCCGGTCGTCTATGCCGCCGCCGCCGCATGGGAGCCCGGCGATCTGAAGCCCGAGGAGTTTGCCGACGCCTTCCCGCACGCATTTTTCGGCGTCGAGGATCCGTCGTACGCCCGCGACCTCAACGACCTGTCGGCCGTGCTGGCGCAGCTCGAACCGAGCCCCATTTCCTACGGCCAGTCGGACGCGCTCTTTTGGGCCGATCCATTTAACGCCGCGGCGGCAAGCCAAGCGGCAAACTCTAACCTGCGGCAGGTGCGCCTCTTGGCCGAAGCGGTCGAAGAGAATCGCTACTTCTCACGTCCGCCGTTACACTCCAACGCCGCATTCGTGACGTTTCTTGCCGCTCGCCGCTACGACGCCCTGGCCCGGAAGTTCCAGATCGGCGCAGAGGTCCGGACGATGTATGCCGATGCCGTTGCACACGCAAAGACCGACTCCGATACGACCGTGCGCGATCTTTTCTGGTGTAAGTATTGGATGTGGGAGCTGCGTGACGCGTACGAGGAGCTCGAGCCGCTCTACGCGCGGGCGTGGCGATACGAAAGCCGGGAAGGCCACCTGGCGAGTAACCTGGAGCGCTATCACCTCGCCGCGCAAAAAGCGATCGATCGCGCCGATGCCTTCTACCGGGTGACGCAGCGCTACGCGAGCGACAAGACGCTCCCGCCGCTCGAAAGCGTTCTGTCGCCCTGAGCGCAGCGACCGTCCTTTTCGTTTTTGCCGTCTTCGCGGTACTGATGTACCGGCGGTGGATGCCCGCACTGATCGCCGTTCCGGCCATGGCGCTGCTGATGTCGCTCGCGGCCGGCGTTCCGGCCGGCGCGCTCGGCGGTATCATCACCCAGGGATCGGTGCAGCTCGCGCCGGTCTATGTCGCCGTTCTCTTCGGCGCGCTGCTCGGCCGCGTGACGATCGAAACCGGAATCGCGCGCGCGATCGTCAATCTCGCGGCGGAATTCGGCGGGGAGCGCCCGGTCCTGCTCAGTCTCGGCTTCTGTGCGATCGTCGCGCTGCTCTTCACGTCGCTCTCGGGGCTCGGCGCAATCATCATGGTCGGCTCGATCGTCCTGCCGATCATGATGACGGCCGGCGTACCGCGCACGATCGCGGCGACGCTTTTCTTGATGGGCTTTGCGCTCGGCTACATCTTCAACATCGCGAACTGGACGTTCTATACGAAATTCTTCTTGGTTTCCCGCGAGCAGCTCTTTGCCTATGCGGTCGCCCTCGCGGTCGTCGACGCGCTCGCGCTCCTCGTCTATGCGACCGTCTCGTTTCGCCGGGAGCGAAAGTACGCCGCTTGGGCGGTCCGCAGCAAGGCCGCTCCCGATTCACAGCACGTTCCCGCCGTCGCGCTGATAACGCCGCTGGTTCCGCTGCTGCTGTACTACGCGCTGCATATGGAGGCGGCGGTTGCATTTCTGGTCGCCGCGGTTTTCGGCGTACTCGTGACCCGGCCGGCGATCGCGGTTCGGCGGCTCGTTGCGTCGGCAATTCGCGGCGTCGAGGATGTGGCGCCCGCGGTCTTGCTCTTCATGGGCATCGGCATGCTGCTCGTCGCGACGCAGCAGCCGCAGTTTGCCGCGGCGCTGCGCCCGCTCGTCGCCGGCGACTGGCTGCGCAATCCGATCGCATTCGTACTCGTCTTCGGCGCGGCCAGCCCACTCGCGCTCTATCGCGGCCCGCTCAATCCCTTCGGCGTCGGAATCGCGATCTTCACCGTATTGCTGACGTCGCACGTGTTGCCGCCAGTCGTGCTCGTTGCGGCGATCATGGCGGTCGTTCAGGTTCAGAACGTCTGCGACCCCACGAACACCGCCAACGTCTGGGTTGCAAACTTCACCGGCGTGCCGATTGCGACGATCACGCGGCGCACGCTGCCCTATCAGGTAGCCGTTGCGCTGCTCGGGACGCTGCTGGTCGTCGTTGGGGCGCCTACGCTCTTCGGAGAGCCGGCGTTTGCGCCGGTTGCCTCGATCGCCCGAGCGGACGAGACGCTGGCGGGATTTTACGCCCCGCAGTCTGCCGGCAACCGCGTCGCAGTCGACGACGACGCAACCTCGTTGGGGCGGACGGCGGCCGACGCGGTTGCGGCCGCGCTGCGCGCCGAGGGTTACGACGCCGTGCGCATGCGCGACGACCCGAACGCCGGCGATTGCGCGAACAAGCGATACGCGGCCTACCTGCGTGTCGAGAGCTCGACGTTTGCGTTGACCGAAGGTGATGATCTCGATATCGGTTTGCGTTTGGAAGACTGCGGCGGCTGGATCGTGCGAGAGTGGCACGACCACGAGATCGTCGCGACCGCTTCGGACGCCGAGGAGGCGGCGGCCCTTGCGCGCGCGGGCGTCGCGCGCTTGGGTGAGTGGCGGCGCTCCGACCCGGTGCGGAGTCAAAATCTTTTCGGGCTCGGAGTCGCCGTCCGGGCGGGCGACAAGCCCACCTATTTCTATGCCTTCTTTCGTACGGTCGACGGCAACATGCGGGTCTACGTCCGCGCCGGCGGACCGGCCTACCGCTCGGGGCTGCGCTCGGGAGAGGTCGTCAACAAGATCGACGGTAAGGATTGGTGGCTTTATGGCACGTATCGCACGCAGCAGTTCGCTTACGACGGCAAGCCGCACTCGTTTGAAGTCGTCCAGGCGGGGCGAACGGTAAACGTGAGCCTCGGACCGCCGTTCGCGCTGCCGGCCGCCGATGCACGATAAGCACGATTCGCTGCGGCGCTTCGGCCCGCGCGCGCAGAGCTACGCCGCCTTTCGCCCGGGTTACCCGCCGGAAGCCGTCGATGCGGCGCTGCAAGGCCTCGGCAACGCCGCCGCGTTGACGATTGCCGACATCGGCGCGGGCACGGGGATCTCGTCGCGGCTCTTCGCGCAGCGCGGCGCAACGGTCATCGCCGTCGAGCCCAACGAGCGGATGCGCACGCAGGCGCAGCCTCACCCCAACGTCGAGTGGCGCGAAGGAAGCGCACAGCAGACCGGGCTCCCCGATAAGAGCGTCGACCTCGTCGTGATCTGTCAGGCCTTTCACTGGTTTGCCACGCCGGAGGCGATGCTCGAACTCGCGCGGATTGCGCGCCGGCGCGTGGCAATTCTTCAGTACGAGCGCGACGAACGCGACTCGTTCACGAAAGCGTATGGGGACGTCGTGCGCGCCTACGCAACCGACGATACCGAAGCGCTCCGCGCGCGCGGACTCGAGACTTTTTCACGCTTCCCCGCCGCACGAATCGCTCGCCTTGCGACGTATTTCGACCAGTCGCTCGACCGTGAAGCGCTAGTGGGCCGTGCGGCTTCCTCCTCGTATCTTCCGGCTTCGGGCCAACGAGCCGATGCGCTGCGCCGCGATCTGCACGCGCTCTTTGACGAACACGAGCGCGACGGCCAAGTAACGATGCAGATGGTCACGCACGTCGTCGCCGCCGAGCTGATCTAATGGCGAGCGATCCGGGGCAGCGTCTGCGCGTCGGCATCGACGTCGGCGGAACGTTTACCGACGTGGTCGCCATCGACGCGGCGACGCGCGCGCTGGTCGCGCGAGTCAAGGTACCGACGACTCACGAGGCTCGTAGCGGGGTGGCGGAGGGCATCGTGGCGGGCATCGAGCGATTGCTCGATCGCACGGGCGTCGACGCCGGCTCCGTAGCGTTTATTGCGCACTCGACGACGCAGGCGACCAACGCGCTCTTGGAAGGGGACCTCGCATCGGTCGGCATTCTGGGACTGCTCGACGGCTTCTCGTGGCCGGCGCGCCGGCAGATGCGCTTCGCGCCGATGGCACTCGCCTCGGGCGTCACGTTTGCCCCGGCGTTCGAGTTTGCCAACGCGCAAGACGACGCGGCGGTGCGCGCCGGAATCGATCGCCTGGTCGACCGCGGCACGCAGGCACTGGCCGCGACTCGCAGCTTCGGCGTCGACCGCCCGGATCGCGAGTCTGATGCGGTCGATTACGCGCGCGAGCGGGGCATTGAAGCGACGAGCGGACACGACGTCAGCTCCGCGTACGGACTGCGATCTCGTACGCGCACGGCGGCGCTCAACGCCGCCATTTTGCCGAAGATGCTGCGCACCGCGCGCATGACCGCGGGCGCCGTCGAGCGCGCGGCGATTCCCGCGCCGCTGATGGTGATGCGCAGCGACGGCGGCGTGATGGACATTCGAGAGATCGAGCGCCGTCCGATCCTTACGCTGCTCTCCGGGCCGGCGGCAGGCATTGCCGGTGCGCTGCTCTACGAACGCTTGAGCGACGGAATCTTCGTCGAGGTCGGCGGCACGAGCTCGGACTGCTCGGCGATCGTGCAGGGGCGGCCGCAGATGCAGCCCGCGACGATCGGCGGCCACCGCACGATGCTGCGCACGCTCGACGTGCGCACGCTCGGCATTGGGGGCGGAAGCATGCTGCGCGTGAACGAGGCGAGCCTCTCCGACGTCGGGCCTCGCAGCGCTCATATCGCCGGCTGTCGCTACGCTTCTTTCGTCGAACCGGAGCTGCTCGAGGGGGCCCGGGTCGAGCTGGTTGCCCCGACTCCGCAAGATCGCGCCGATTACGTCGTGCTCGTTGCGCGCGACGGAACTCGCATCGCGCCGACGCTAACCTGCGCGGCGAACGCCGCCGGCTCCATTCCTGCCGGTGCCTTTGCCCGGGGCAACGAGCGCTCGGCGCGGCGTGCCTTCGAGCTGCTCGCCGAATCTCTCGGCGGCGATGCGCTCTCGCTGGCGAAGCGCGCGATCGACCTCGGCGTCGCGAAGCTTCGCGCAGCGCTCGCGGCGTTGATTTCCGACTACGCGCTCGATCCGCAGCGGCTCGTCATCGTCGGCGGGGGCGGCGGATGTGGAGCGCTCGTGCCGGCGCTCGCCGAAGCGATGCAGCTCCCCCATCGAATTGCACGCGACGCGGAGGTCATCGCGCCGATCGGCGTTGCGCTGGCGCTCGTGCGCGACGTCGTCGAACGCACGATTCCATCCCCAACGCCCGAGGAGATCGCGAGCATTCGCCGCGAGGCGGCCGATCGGGTGATCGCCGCGGGCGCCGCTCCAGATCGCGTCGTCGTCGAGGTCGAGATCGACTCGCAGCGCAGCCGTGTCTGCGCGACCGCCTCCGGCGCAACCGCTTTGGTGGAGGCGGCTGCCGGCGCGGGCTGCACGGCGGACGAGCGCCGCGCGATCGCCGCGCAATCGCTGGCATGCGAGCCGAGCGCGCTCGAACCGGTGCCGCTGACCCGCGAGTTGAGCGGTTACCTTCACATCGAACGCAAACGCCGCCGGCTCCGTGCCATCGACGAGCACGGCGTCATCCGCGTTGCGGTCACGGACTACGAACTGACGACGACGACGGTCTCCGGCCTCGCGTCGCATCTGCGCGACGTCGTCGAAGGCGCGACGCAATTCGGCGACGTCGGGCGTGCGCTTCCGGCGCTCTATCTGCTCCGGCATTCGCGGGTTGCGGTCTTCGACGGGTTGACGAGCGTCGAGCAAGCGGTTGCGCTGGGCGCCGAAGAGATGCAAGGCTGTACGGGCGGCGAACCGATCGCGGTGCTCGTCGAGCCGCGGAACGCGTAGTTAGGGGCGGTTCAAAGCAGGGCGATCAATTAACTGGAGGTTGGGAGACGGCGAGCCGCTCGGCCTCCTCGAGCGCCACGTAGCTCTTGTTGCGTCCGTAGGCGAAGTAGAACGCGAGGCCGAGGACCATCCAGATCAGGAACCACGCCCAAACGATCGGTACGTGAAACCAAACCGGGTTGCCGACCTTGAGGTAGTAGATCAGCCCGAGTGCCGTAACGGCCGAAGCAATCGGAATGACGTATGGCCCCAGCGGCACGGTAAACTGGCCCCTCATCTCCGGGTGACGGCGGCGAAGAATCGGTACGGCAATCGAGACGAGAATGAAGGCGACGAGGGTGCCCATGTTCGTCAGGGAGCCGACGATGTTGATCGGCGTAAAAGCGGCGATCGCCGCGATGCAGACGCCAAAGAAGAGCGTCGAGAAGATCGGCGTGCGCCAAGTAGGGTGGATGCGGGTGAACGAGGCGGGAATCAATCCGTCGCGCGACATCGCATAGAATATTCGGCTCTGCCCGAACATCATCACGAGCAGGACCGTCGTCAATCCGGCGATCGCCCCGATCGAGATGATGACACCCGCCCAGCTCAGACCGACGAAGTTCATCGCAAAGGCGACCGGATATGCGACGTTGAGCTTGTAGAACGGCACCATGCCGTTGAGGATCGCAACGACGACGATGTAAAGAAGCGTGCAGATTACGAGGCTCATGATGATCCCGAACGGCAGGTCTCGGCCGGGGTTCTTGGCCTCCTCCGCGGTCGTCGAAACCGCATCGAAGCCGATGTATGCGAAGAAGATGAAGGCGGCGCCGCCCAACATGCCGCTTATGCCGAACGGGAAGTAGCCGCCGAGGCCGTTCGGACCGCCGGGCGGCAAGTGATAGTTGGCGCCGTTGATGTGCCCGACTCCGATCACGATGAAGAAGAGCACGATGAGCAGTTTGATGGCGACGATCACGGCGTTCACCGAGCCGGATTCACGAGTTCCGCGACAGAGCAGCGCGGTGATGACGAGGATGATCCCGGCGGCGGGCAGGTTCGCATAACCGCTAACGCCGGCTTGCCCCGCGAGGCCCCAGTGCGGTCCGTTCGCCCACTCGGGCGGGATCGCGAGCCACGAGATGCCCGTTTGATGCAGGATGTTGGCGAAGTAGCCCGACCATCCGATGCTTACCGTCGCGGCGCCGAGCGCGTACTCGAGCACGAGGTCCCATCCGATGATCCACGCCAGGAACTCGCCCAGCGTGGCGTACGTGTACGTGTACGCGCTTCCAGAGATCGGGATCTTGCTCGACACTTCCGCGTAGCAGAGCGCGGCGAGCGCGCTGACGATACCGGCGACGACGAACGAAAGGGTGAGCGACGGGCCGGCGCGCGTCGCCGACGCCACGCCGGTCAAAACGAAGATGCCCGTGCCGATGATCGCCCCGATACCCATCGCGGTCAACGCCCACGGACCCAGCGAACGCTTGAGGCCGTGTTCTTCGTCGGCTCCCTCGGCGAGAATTCGCGCGAGCGGTTTAACTCGGGACATCAACATGCTGCGTACGTGCTCCTAACGCAAAAAGCGGATGGCGAACGGATAGGTGTACGGGCGGCCGCTGCTGGCGGCAACCGTTCCGGCGATGATGAAGATCAGCGAAAACAGAAAGACGAGCGCGACGACGATTCCGAATATCACCCAGAGGGCGACGAGTCCGGCTGCATAGCCGGCCTCTTGCGTACGAACCGTCGCACCCGTCGCGATCAGGCCGAACATCGCGCCGACCGCCAGGAGTATCCCAACGAGCCCGACGATCGAAACGGTGATCTGATAGTTCAGCGACGCACGCGCGTGCTCGGCTACGAACGCCGATTCGTGCGCTTTGATCAGGTAAACGATGAGGGGGCCGACGATGTGGCCGAAGGGTAGGCCGGCAACGGCGACGAGCGCGCTCAAGTGTGCGGCCATAGCCCAATTCCGCTCTTGAGGAGCGATTTGAACCTGCATTCCGCTCTATTGCCGGACGCTCCG
>DATAQH010000104.1:0-23529 GCA_036264815.1 Candidatus Cybelea sp. | reverse complement strand
ATACCGTCGCGCGGCCTCCTCGCCCAAGCCGATACGGACCATATCGAGGATGCGCACCTTGTGAAACGGTTCCTTGCCGGCCGCGAGTCGCGCTTCGGGAGTGAGATGGCTGTATAGCCGCCGTGCGTGATTGATCTGTCGAATCAGCGCGCTACGCTGCGGCTCGCGAGTCGCCTCGTTTTCGATTAGCACTTGCAGGCGTTGGATCTCGACATCCCACAACGCATGCTCCGGCTCTTTCATGTAATAGCTCGCGCGCGCGTAGTACTCGATCGTGCCCCGTTCGAGGATCAGCACCGCATAGGAGGCCCCGTGGTTGAGCAGGACGAGCATGCCGAACACGGCTTCCCCCAGACACGCCTGAAGGTTGAGAAGAAGGCTTCGCTGCGCCTCGGCTGCGGCATCGACGCCGCGGGTATTGTGCAGCCAGCGCGCGCATTCCGTCAACAAATCGTTGCACGCCTTCACGTGTCGCATCACGCCGATGTCCACGTTCGGGCTCACCGGCATGCTGCATAATTGAAGTGTCGACTGCTTATTAGGCAGTTTGCGTCGCGGCATCCGGCCGCTTGCTTCGACCCGCTTACGCAGAATTGCTGCCGGTGCCCGTTAGGGCGCCCGCGATGTTCGTCCCAAGGTCGATCTCAGCGATGAACGCTACGGTTATACGATGGACTCTCGAGCGCCCCGCATAGCCGTCATCGACGATGAGGAGCCGATCCGCCGTTTGCTCACGTGGGAGCTCGAAGCGGCCGGATTCGAGGTTCGCGGAGCCCGCGACGGCCTCTCGGGCCTCGACATGGTGCGTGAATTCGATCCGTCGCTGATCTTGCTCGACGTGATGATGCCCAAGATCGACGGCATCAGCGTTCTGCCGCGCTACCGCGCGCTGACGCAGGCTCCAATCTTCATCCTCAGTGCCAAAGGGGAAACCGGGGATAAGGTGCTCGGTCTCGAGCGTGGCGCGGATCAATACCTCGCTAAGCCTTTCGAAACGCCCGAGCTGATCGCGCGAATACGTTCGGCATTGCGCCGGCCCCAGTTGGATTCACCCGAATTTCTCACCTACGACGAGCTTGAGATGGATCTGCGCCGGCACAAGGTTCGCCGCGGCGATTCGGAGCTGGCGTTGACCGGGCGAGAGTTCCGGCTGCTGGAAACCTTCATGCGCGAGCCGCACCGCGTCTTCAGTAAAGACGATCTGCTCGATCGCGTCTGGGGCTACGAATCCGAGGTCTCGCAAAACTGCGTCGAGACGTACATCTCGTACCTGAGAGCCAAGGTCAACGCAAACGAGCACGAGCCGGCGCTCGTCGTAACGATACGGGGCGCCGGCTACACGCTGCACTCGTAAGGATCGCTTGCACCTCCCGACGCTCCGCAGCCGCCTGATTGCGTGGCACGTCACGAGCGGCGCGTTGATCGTCCTCTGCTGCGCGGCTCTGGTCGCAATTGTCATGAGCGAGGCCCTCTCCTATCAAGCGCGTCAGGCAATGAACTCTGCGGCGCGGCAGATTCCTGCCCTGGCAGCTTCGTACGATTGGCAAAGCGCTTCTCCGGACGATATCGACGCCTACTTCGCGGCGCGCCTAGCACCGCTTCCGGTTCGCACGCACACCGAACCCTTCCCCGGAATCCAGCATTTCGCCGCGCCGCGCGGATCGTTTCGGGAAGGCCTGCTCGTGCGGCTGCTGATGGAACGGGTACGCCCGCTCACGATCGCGTACGGCACGGCCCGCACGACAATCTTCATCAATCCGTCCTTTTACAAGCGTTTCGTCGAATATTACTTTGCGGGCATGGCGCTCGTCGCGGTCGTCGTGATCGTCGCCGCCTGGCGGATCGCGATCGTCGTCGCGTCGAACTCGCTCGATCCTCTGCTGCGCACGACTGCGGCGCTCAATCGCTTCGGCGAAGGTGACTTCACCCCGGCGACGGTTTCAACCACCGGTACGAGTGAAGTTGGCGAGCTGGTGCAGGCGTACAATCGGGCCGTCGCGCAGATCACGCGCGCGCTCGACGAACGCGCGAAAGCCAGCGCGGAGATGCGCCAATTCGTCGCCGATGCCGGCCACCAGCTGCGCACGCCGCTGACGGTGGTCATGGGTTACCTAAGTGCGATGGCCGCGCGCGGCCCGAGCTCTGAGGGCGACGCCGTGCTTGCGATGCTCGGCCAGAGCCGCCGCATGAAGACGCTCATCGACGAGCTCATCCTTCTGGCCCGGCTCGAGGACGTCGCGCCGATCGGGGAGACGGTATTTGATCTGAACGACGTCGTGCGCGACGTGCCGCTTGGGTTCTCATTCCAAGATCAGCAACGCCTTCATTTGGAGCTTGCCGGAGCGGCGGCGCCCGTTCGCGCCGCCCCCACCGAGCTTCGCGAAGCGTTGACGGCCGTCGTTGACAACGCGCTGAAGTACGGCGGCCACCGTCCCATCACGATCCGCGTTCGTCGCGACGATGGCCTAGTTGAGATTACGGTCAGCGACGACGGCCCCGGGTTCTCGCAAGCCGATCTCTCCTCGGCCTTCGACCGCTTTTATCGCGGTGCCGCCTCGGAAGGAATCGTTGGAACCGGATTAGGCCTTTCGATCGCCGCAAAAGCGGTGCAACGGGCCGGCGGCGCCATCGAGCTGCGCAACCAAGACTCCGCCGGTGCCGCCTGCATTATCCGCCTACCCACCGCCGCGTAGCCGGTCATCCGGCGGCGCCGCGCAGGCGTTATAGAAAAACATGAACCCGCGATACTTCGTTTTAGCAGGCGTTTTAACGGTGGCGTCGGCTGCAAATCTTCCCGCGCGTGCCGCGCAGGCCACGCTCGGACCACTCTACTCGGCGGCGCAATGGATCAACGGCCGCGTCGCGGCGCCGGATCTGGATGGGCACGTGGTCGTTCTCGACATCTTCACGGTCGATTGCTCGAACTGCCAAAACGTCGTGCCCAATCTGCGCTCGCTCAACGCCAACGATCGCGCTCGCGGCTTGCGGATTGTCGGCATTCACGCGCCGGAGACACCCGCCGAACGAGGACGGGCGTACGTGGAGCAAAGCTTGGCGCGCCAAGGCATCGTCTGGCCCGTCGCCATCGACAATGACTTCGCCCTCTGGAAGGCTTACGGCGCGGATGCGTGGCCGACGCAGCTCTTCTTCGATCGGCAGGGGCGGCTGCGTAAAGTCATCGTGGGCGACTCGCAAGACGACCAAGTTCGTGCAACGGTAGAGTCGCTGCTCCGCGAGAACGCAGCCCCAAGGCACTAGCTGCGCTCGATTTCCCGGCAAGCTCCTCGCATTGGGCGCGACCTCCCGTAGCCGCGCCGGTTCGCACGTGGTAGCGTGATGGTGGAAGGGCCGCGTCAAGGAGGAGGAGCCATGCGTCGTCACGCTCTTGCGATCTGCTCGCTCTCGATCGTTTTGGCAGCGGGCTGCGCGTCGACCGTCACGCCGAGCGTCGCCGATCGCACGTCGGCGCGGCGACACAGCGGCACGAGCGGCTACACCGAGACGCTGCTTCACCGCTTCGAGAGCAGCCCGGATGCGGCGAGTCCCGAAGCCGGCGTGATCCTCGACGATGCGGGCAATCTCTACGGCACGACGATCGAAGGCGGCGCGAATCAAGGTTGCCCCGGCGGTTACAATTCCGGCTGTGGTGCCGTCTACGAGATCGACGCCGCCGGAAAATACTACGTGACGTACAACTTCGCCGGCATGCCAGACGCGAGCGAACCGTTTGCGTCGCTCGTGCTCGTACACGGCACGCTCTACGGGACGACCGCGGTTGGCGGAAACGTGTACCCGTGCTATGCGTACGGCGGCGACGGATGCGGCACGATCTTCAAGATCGATGCGCGCGGCAAGGAGCGCCTGCTCTATCAGTTCCGCGGGAACTTCGGAAGCCGCCAACCCGACGGCCAGGATCCCCAGGCTCCCCTCGTCACCGATGCGTCCGGGAACCTCTACGGCACGACGGCGTATGGGGGCGCCGACGAGTACGGCACGATCTTCAAAGTCACCAAAGCCGGAAAGGAGACCGTCCTCTACTCGTTTTCCAACGGGGCGGACGGCGGGCGTCCCTACAAAGGTGTCGTTCGCGACGCCTTCGGCAACCTCTACGGCGCAGCGTATACCGGCGGGAACTCCGGCTGTGTCGGCGGATGCGGGACGATCTTCGAGTTGAGCGCGAGCGGCACGCTGAGCACGCTCTACACCTTCGACGGCGCGAGCGACGGCGGCAACCCGTACGGCGGCCTCGTAATGGATGCTGCCGGCAACCTCTACGGCACGGCGCAGAACTTTGGCAACACGAGCTGCAATAAGCAGGGCGGCAACCCGGGTTGCGGTACCGTCTTTCGCCTCAACGGCAAACATAAATTCAAGGTGCTGCACGTCTTCGCCGGCAGTCCGGACGGCGCCGTTCCCAACGAAGCCTTGATCGTCGATAAACAAGGCAATCTCTACGGCACGACGTCCTTTGGGGGTGACGACACCTGCAATGGCGGTTACGCGTGCGGTGTCGTTTTCGAAATCGATTCGCACGGTAAGGAGTCGATACTACATACGTTTACCGGCGGAAAAAAAGACGGTGAAGTTCCCTACGGCGGCGTCACGCGCGATGCATCGGGGAATCTCTACGGAACCACGGTGAGCGGCGGCATCGGTCCGTGCAATGGCGGCTGCGGCATCGCGTTCAAATTGACCGCTAGCCGGTCAAGCTCGCTCGCCTCGCCCTAAAAAACGAGGAGGCGTCTGCCTCCTTTTAACGAACGGGGTCGTTCGAGCGGCCACGTCGGCCTCACTACAAGATCGGCTTATAAGGAGACGATATTGAGACGATCTCATTTTTTGCATGCTCGCGGCCGTATCGCCGCGTGCGCATCCGCTATTGCGATCGTCGCGCTCGCGAGTTCCGTCGCGTGGGGCAGCAAATTGGTCCATCAGGTTCCGCTCGATGCATCGAAGATTCCGCAGTTTACCGATAGCCTTCCCGATTTTTCGCAGCTCGGCCGAGTCAACGGTGACGCGCCCTACTCCGTGCGCTCCGAGGAGTTCCAGCAGAAAGTTCTGCCCGCGTCACTCTACCGAAAGCTTTCGGCGCCGTATAGCGCCGGCACGATGGTCTTCGGTTACGGCATCGATCAAGGCGATCGTCACTATCCCGCGCAAGGCAAAGGGCTGTATCCCGGCTTTACCGTCGTCGTCACGCGCGATCGCGAAACCGTCGTCAGCTACCACAACGATCTCGTCGCCGAACCAAATCGCACCGGCTGGTTCCGCAACGGCACGGGGCCGAGCCTTGAAAAGACGTTCACGATCGATCAGAGCCTGCACTGGGCCAATCCGATGCACGATCCGATGACGGTCGGCGGCGACGGAAATCCGCAGGTCTATACGGGCGCGATCCCGTCGGTCACGCACCTGCACGGCGCCGAGGATCCCTCGGCTTTCGACGGCGGCCCGAGCGAATGGTTCACGCCGGGGGCCGAAGGCAAGCTCGGCGACGGCAGCAACGCCGGCAAACGCGGACCGGGCTTCGTCTCAAGCACCTATCGCTATCCGAACAGTCAAGAGCCGACCACGCTCTGGTTTCACGATCATACGCTCGGCACGACGCGCACGAACGTCGGCGCCGGCCTAGCGGCCTTCTATCTGATCCGCGGCGACGGCGACGACGGCGTCGGCGGGCCGGGCAAACTTCCCGCGGGGCGGCAAGAGGTCGAGCTCGTTCTGCAGGATCGCGAGTTCGATACCAACGGCCAGCTGATCTTCCCCGACGGCTATCCCACGGGCCTCGACGGTCCGCTGCAGAATCCCAAGCTGCATCCGTACTGGATGCCCGAGTTCTTCGGCGACGTCATTACCGTCAACGGCAAGAGCTGGCCGAAGTTCGCGGTCGCGCCGAAGCGCTACCGGCTGCGCCTGCTCGACGGTGCCTCCGTGCGATTCTTTAACTTACAGTTCTGCGCGCGCTCGAACGCCGGAATTGCGCGCGGCGCGCACGGTTCGTGTCTGCCCGGTGAGAGCGTCGTGCCGTACTACGTGATCGGCGACGACGGCGGGCTGCTCAACAAGCCGGTGAAAGTTCAGAAGCTGCTCTTTTCGCCGGGCGAGCGCTACGACATCGTCGTCGATTTCGCCCGCTTCCGCGGGCAGACCATCACCATCCGCAACGACGCAGTTACGCCCTATCCCAGCGCGTTTGCGAAGTTCACGCCGTCGCTGGAAGGCCGCGTGATGCGCATCAACGTCGCAAAGGCGAGCGTGACCGACACCAGCTACAATCCCGCAAACGGCGCGCCGCTGCGCGGCAGCGGCAGCACGGTCGCGCCGAAGCTGGATCGGATCGTACAGCTCCCCGGCACGCCGGGCGGCCTTCCGCTGCGCAAACCGATCGCCGACGGCAAGGTTGTCCAGGCCTACCGTCAGCTGACGCTCAATCCGATCTTCAAGTCGGGCGGCTGCCACTGGCCCGGGGCGGGCAGCACCGACATGATCGACGCGATGATCCTCAACAACACGGGCTTCGCGCAGACGTCAACCGAACGGCCGAAGATCGGCAGTACCGAAGTCTGGGATCTCATCGATCTCAGCAACGACGACCATCCTATCCACATCCATCTCGTGCAGTTTCAGGTCATCTCGCGCATTCCGTTCGACCTGCAGCGATACGGCGCGGCCTACTACAAGCAGTTCCCCGGCGACAAGTGCGCGCCCGGCGGCGGGCCGCCCAAGCCCTATAACGTTGCTAATGCCGCCGGCGCACTGGGCGGCAATCCCGACGTTACGCCGTTCTTTCTCAAACGCGTGCAGTCGTATTGCCTCGACGATGGCGTCTACGACCAGACCACCGGCGCCGCTCGTCCCGAGGAGAGCGGTTGGAAAGATACGGTGATCGCGGCCTGCGGCCACGTCACCCGAATCGTCGTGCGGATCACGCCGCAGGATCTGCCCGCGATTCGCGACGGCGTGGCGATCGACTACAGCGGCCAAAACGAGTTCGCGTTCGACCCCACCGACTCCGACCCAACGCACGTCGGCAAAGGCGGATATCCCGGCGGTCCCGGTTACGTCTGGCACTGTCATCTGATCGATCACGAGGACAACGACATGATGCGGCCGATGCTTCCGGCGCCGTGACGTGAACGGTACTAGCGTTCATCTCTTGATCGCCGCGCGCCCGCGCCCGGGCGCCGACGACGCATTCTCGCAATGGGCCTCCCGTTTGCAGAAGGCGGCGCTGGGTTTTGCGGGCAGCCTAAGCTGCGAGGTTTGGCCTCCGACGCCGCCCGACCAAGAGGAGTGGGCTGCCGTCATGCGCTTTGCGACGCTCGATGCCTTGCGTAGTTGGCGCGTCTCCGAAGAGCATCGCGCGTTGATCGCGCAGGCCCAGCCGCTGGTCGAGGGCGGCCGCGTGATAGAACTCGCCGGCGGCGCCGCTACCGAATTCTACGTGCAGAACAGTGCGACCGAAGTGATCGTCACAGAAGTCAAATCCGGTAAGGAAAACGATTATCGCGACTGGGCGAGCCGGATCGACAAGCTCGAGAGCGCCTTTCCCGGATTTCGCGGCTCGTACATGCAGCCGCCCGCCGCCGGGGAGACCGCCTGGACGACGCTGCTGCGCTTCGACACGATCGAAAAACTCAACGCCTGGCTCGAATCGCCCGCGCGCGCAACGCTGCTCAAAGACGCCGAAGAGCTGGTAGAGCGCGTCGTCGCGCATCGCGTCGACACCTCGTTTCCCGGCTGGGTTCCCGTAAGTCCGGTCACCGGCAGGCCGCCCAACATGTGGAAGACGGCAGCGCTCGTGCTGCTCGGGCTCTTTCCGGTCGTCATGCTCGAGCTGAAGTTCCTCATGCCGCATCTGCGCGGGCTCGGCGCGCTCGGGACCTTCATCGGCAACGCGATCAGCGTCGGCTTGACGACCTGGCCGCTGATGCCGATCGCGATCCGCGCCTTCCACGGCTGGCTCTTTCCCGAGAATCAGCCGCGCTGGGTCGTCATGTGGAGTCCCGTGATTTTAATCGCGTGCTACGCGCTCGAGCTGCTCATCTTCTGGCGCCTGCTCTGAGGTTTTTTAAATGAACTTGAATACCGTCACCGAGGTCAAGCGGCCGCGCACGCTCGAGGAAATTGCGGGCTGGCGACCTGGCAACGCGTGGCTCGCCGGCGGCACGTGGCTCTTCTCCGAGCCGCAAATTCAGACCGACACGCTGATCGATCTCGAAACGCTCGCCTGGGCGTCGCTCATCGTAAGGGACGCCGGCCTGGAGATCGCCGCGACCTGCCGCATTGCGGAGCTCTATGCCTTTCAGGCACCGGCGCAGTGGACCGACGCCTCGCTCATCCAGGAGTGCTGCCGCTCGTTTCTCTCATCGTTCAAAATCTGGAACGAAGCGACCGTTGGGGGAAACATCGTGATGTCGCTGCCGGCCGGCCCGATGATCTCGCTGATGGTCGCGCTCGAAGGCGCCTACGAGCTCTGGCCGCGCGAGGGCGACACGCGCCGCGTTCCGGCCGCCGAGTTCGTCACGGGCTTGCACGCCAACGTGCTCGCGCCGGGCGAGTTGCTGCGCGCGATCCATCTGCCCACTAGTGCGCTCGAGAAACGCCACGCTTTTCGCCGCGCCTCGCTCACGCATCTGGGGCGCTCCTCGGTACTGCTCATCGGCACGCGCGGCTCGGGCGATTTGCTGCTGACGGTCACCGCGGCGACGATTCGTCCGGTGCAGATTCGCTTCCGCGAGCGCCTGCGCGAGCACGAGCTGCGCGCCGCGATCGACGCTGCGATTCCGCCCGAGCTCTACCTCGACGACGTGCACGGCTCCCCGGCACATCGCCGCCACCTCACCTATCACTTCGCTGCGGAAATCTGCGAGGAGCTCTTCGCTTCATGAACCTGACGGTAAACGGCAAGTCCTACTCCGCGACGCCCGCAGCCGGGCAGTGCCTGCGCACGTTCGTGCGCGATCTCGGCTGGTACGGCGTCAAGAAAGGCTGCGACGGCGGCGACTGCGGCGCGTGCACCGTCTGGGTCGACGAAAAGCCGGTCCACAGCTGCCTCTATCCGGCATTTCGCGCCGAAGGGCGTACCGTCACGACGCTCGAGGGCCTCGCGCAGCCCGACGGCACGCTCCATCCGATGCAGCAGTCCTTTCTCGACGCTCAGGCGTTTCAGTGCGGCTACTGCGCCGCCGGGATGATCATGACGGGTGCCGCGTTGACCGGCGAGCAGAAAGAGGATCTTCACCAATCGCTCAAGGGCAATCTCTGTCGCTGCACGGGCTACGGTTCGATTCGCGACGCCTTCGCCGGCAAGAAAAACGTCGCGCCCGATGCAGCGGGCAAGTCCAAAGGCGAGAGCGTACCCAATCCCTTCGCGCGCGACATCGTCACCGGCCACGCGCGCTACACGACCGACCTTGCGCCGCCCGACGGCATGCTGCACCTCAAGGTGTTGCGCTCTCCCCACGCGCACGCCCGCATCAAATCGATCGAAAAAACCAAAGCGCTCGCGGTCCCGGGTGTCGTCGACGTCTTCACCTGGGAAGACGTCCCCCGCAAGCTCTACACGACGGCGATTCACGAAGACAACCGCGTCGATCCCGACGACATGTACGTACTCGACAATGTCGCGCGTTTTGTCGGACAGCGGATCGCCGCCGTCGTCGCCGAAACCGAAGGCTCGGCAGAAGAAGGCTGCCGCAAACTCGAGGTCGAGTACGAGATCCTGCCTGCGATCTTCGATCCCGAGCAAGCGATGCGCCCAGGCGCGCCGCAGCTGCACGATAAGGGCGAGTTCTCGCGCGCGATGCATCCCGAGCAGAACATCTTTCTCGAACTGCACGGCGAGATCGGCAACGTCGAGCGGGGCTTCCGCCAGGCCGACGCGATCTACGAGGGCAACTACGACGCGCCGCGTCAGCAGCACGTGCACCTCGAAACGATGCAGGCGATCAGCTGGCGGGGCGACGACGGGCGCTACCACGTCCGCACGAGCGTTCAAGGCCCCTTCATCGTCAAATCAAAGCTCTGCTTTATCTTCGGGCTCAATCTCGCCGACGTGCACGTCTTCTGCGAACGCGTGGGCGGCGGCTTCGGGGGCAAGCAAGACATGATGAGCGAGGACTTGCCGCTGCTCGCGACGCTCAAGTTGGGGCGTCCGGTGAAATGGGAGTTCACCCGCGAAGAGCAGTTCACCGGCGCCACGACCAAACACCCGATGAAGACGCAGGTGAAGATCGGCGCCAAAAAAGACGGTACGATCACCGCGATTCAGTATCGCGTCGTCTCGAACACGGGCGCCTACGGCAATCACGGCGGCGAGACGCTCGCCAATGGCATGTCCGGTCCGTGGGCGATCTACAAGTGTCCGAACAAAAAAGGCGACGGGTACGCCGTGTATACGAACCTGCAGTGCGGCGGCGGCTTCCGCGGGTACGGTACGTCACAAACGACCTTCGCGATCGAGTGCGCCGTCGACGAGCTGGCGCGCATGCTCGAGATCGATCCCATCGAGTTTCGCCGTAAAAACGTCGTCGGGCGACACGATAACATGGAGTCCGCCTGGAAAGAGGCCACCGATCTCACGATGGGCAGCTACGGGTTGGATCAGTGTCTCGATCTCGTCGAGGAAGGCCTGCGCAGCGGTCGCGGCCTTCGCAAGCCCGACGGCGAGCACTGGCTGGAAGGCGAGGGCGTGGCGCTCTCGATGCTCGATTGCGTTCCGCCCACCGAGCAGCGCTCCGGTTCCGAATGCGAGCTGCGCGAGGACGGCAGCTATCACTTTACCGTCGGCTCGACCGAGATCGGCAACGGACTGATCACCGCGCAGCAGCAGGTCGTGGCACAAATCATGGGCTGTCCGACCTCGCGCGTAAGCATGCTCAACGCCGATACCGACAAGACGCCGTACGACAGCGGCACCTTTGCCAGCGTCGGCATGATGGTGCCGCTCAAAGCGGTCGAGAACGCGGCGGCCGCGCTGCACGAGAAAATCCTGAACTACGCGAGCCGGACGAGCGGCGAGAAGCTCGAGCACTGCCGCCTCGACGACGATCGCGTCGTCTGCGGCCGGCGCAAGATCCCGTTGACCGAACTGTACGCGAAAGGCGTCGCCGAAGGCGTGGAGTTCAACGCGTTTCGCAAAGCCTACGGCTCCCCGCGCACGGTGGCGTTTTTTGCCTACGGCGTGCGCTTAGCCGTACATCGCATCACCGGCGAGATCGTCATCCTCTACAGTGTGGAGGCCGTCGACGCCGGCGCCGTGATCAATCCTCATCAGCTGCGCGGCCAGGTCGTCGGCGGCGTCGTAATGGGTATCGGCTATGCGCTGCAGGAGAAGATGGTCTACAACGAGAGCGGTGCGGTCATTAATCCGACGCTGCGCAACTATCGCATTCCGGCAATCGCCGACGCTCCGGAGACCGAAGTATTCTGGGCCGCCACGCACGACAAGATCGGTCCCTTCGGCTCGAAATCGATCGCGGAAAATACGAATAACCCCGTTCCGCCCGCGATCGGCAACGCCTTGCGCGACGCGACGGGCGTACGCTTCACCGCGCTCCCTTTTACCGAGGATCGCATCTTCGCGAAACTCAACGAAGCTTAGAAGACGAAGGGAATCAGCATCTTCGTGTGCGCCCGGTAGGCGGGATACTGCTCGGGGAAGGCGTCCGCCATCGTCCGCTCCTCGACGCGCGCGCTGTAGAAGAAATACGCTCCGAAGACGAGCAGCGGAAGGGCCCAGGTGATGCTCTCCGCCAGCGCCGAGCCGGCCATCGCCAGGAGGATTCCGGTGTAGATCGGGTGACGGACGAGCGCGTACGGCCCGTTGGTTATGAGTTCGGGGTTCGCTTTGCGCGTCATCGGCAGTCCCCAGTTCGCGCCGAGGTAGAACCGCGCGTAGACTGCAAGCCCGATGCCGAGCGCGCAGAGCGCGACGCCCGCGATGCCCAGCGCCGCATTCCGGTTCGCCAGGTACAGCGTCGCGTGGCGGAATCCGTGCGAGACGCCCGGGAGGCGCAGGGTAAGTAAAACGAGCACGACGACGATGAGACGCAGCAGGATCCCGCGCGACCACGCGCGGTTGCGGAGGCTCTTTTTTGCGCCCAGGCTCGAAATCACCCAAACCGCAATGAAGACTAGCCAAAGCCCCGAGATACACCGGTAGTAGATCGCCACGCAGCCGTTTTCGTTCTCGGTCGCGCCCGGCCTCGGGCCGAACGCATCGGCACGGGTGTGGCTCGGCGATCGGCGAAATGGGCTCTGATGGATATTGCCGGAATTAAACACCTCTTCGGCCAGAAAGTGCTTGCGGACGCGGGCAAGGAGTTTGTGGGAACGCTCGAGCCGATCGCCGGAAGCCAAGACACGGTCACGCTCCAGCCGCTCGATGCCGCGAGCGCGAACAACTATCCGTTTGCGATCAACGGCGTGACCGCCCTCGGCGTCAGCGCGATTAGCTTTATTCAGAAACTAGCATAAGCCAGCTGCCTACGTCTCGAAGCGCGCCAAATACTCGTTGGTTTTATCGAAGAGCTGGTTGAGCAGCTTCGCGTTCTGACCCCAGTCGAGCCCGGTGTGCTGCGCCTGGCCGCTCACGTGCGTAACGTCGCCGCGGTCGGTCAGTGTAATCGCGAGCGTAAATGCCGGCACGAGCAGCGACATCGGTTTTTTGACCTCCAACGCGGCCCCGCTCTCCGTGTCGAAGGCGGCCGTAACGTTCAGCGCGCAAGCCTGTAGCGCGAGAATCGCCGCGCGCCCGGCGGTCTCATATGGCGCGGCGAAGTCTCGCTCGGCCGAACTGCTCGACGCGAACTTGGGGAAACGCTTTGCGACCTCTTCGGAGAGCGCTTCTGAAAGCTGGAGCGTGGCGCCCGAGGTGCCGCCGATCGCCGATGCGAGCGCGGCGAGCTGCTCGGGCGAGGCACCGGCTCGATCGCCACCCATCGCGCCGCTGGCGCGAATGATGTCGGCGATGCGCGCTCGCGGCGTCTCGGGGTTCACGCCGAGGTGATTCGTTGCGGGCCGTCCGAACGCCCACTGTGACGGCACGGTATGAGCGCCGCGCCGTCGTCGCATGCGTCGAGATATTCTACCTGCCGAGTGGCGGCGGACTGCGGCCCGTTCGCCCGTGGCGCGCGGTAGCTCCTAAAGATTCAGGGGCCGGCCTTTTTCGCCATCGAGTCCGAGAGTAGCGTATACGTCGTTTGATAGGTGGTTTGCGAAACGCCGATGACGCCGCTATGCTGGTCTTCGGTGGCGTACTCGTCGATCGCCGTCGGCAGCAGCCGGTTGAAATCGTAGTCGATCTTCGTTTGCGTATCGACCGTGATCGAACCTTGTGTCGTGCTTTCGACGTGGCGGGCCTCGTTGATCTTCATTATGCCGTTGCTATTGCTCGCGACCGTGTACGTAGCCGTCATCGTCGTTCCGCCTTTTTTATCGGAGACCGACCAGCTCTGCTTGTCGTCGAGCCCGTTGGGATCGAAGAAGTTCGCGCCTAGAAAGCGCAGCAGCGTCAGCTCTTCGGCGTTGACTATTTTCTTCGGTTCGCAGACGACTGTCGTATTTCCGTAGACGGCGCACGTGGCCGGGTCGGCGCGGCGCGAGCCCTGACCCTGCTCGCTGACCACGACGAGAAGTCCGCGATCCTGCGCCTCGCGCAGCACGTCGACCGTCATCGTCCCCTGATCGTCGAGTTTCCCGTTGTAGGTGCGCGCTCCGGTCGAACCGGGATCGTTCGGGACGTCGCCATGCTGGCGCGACTCGTACGTGAAGGAGTAGACGAGGTGCCGCAGCGGCGGCGCGTCGGCCCGCACGGGCGCCGCCGACGCAGCGATCGCCAACGCGAAAACGGCGCCAAAGTGGTAGCGCATTAAGGTGATTTCATATGCTGGAGGCTCGGCCTCCTGCTCGACACGATCCTAACTCGCGACGCGGGAGTTCGGCGGCCCGGGTGACAGCGCTTCCTGGAAGCTGGGAGTTGGCGCGCTATCAGGTATCTTGCGCCACCGAGCGCGGCGCGACTCGCCAGGCTTCCGCCGGCCAGCTGCCGGCCTTCGCGGCAAGCATCGCTCGATGCCACGGCAACGCCGCGAAGACTTCGCACTGCTCGGCGTCGAGATGCGGCAGATGCTCCTCGTAGAGCGCATACGCGCGACCGAGCCAGTTGCGCGCCGCGGCCTCTTCCGCGCAAACGTGGTGTGCAAACCCCGCACACCACGCCGAGCGTTGCGGCCAGAGAAGCCCCACCGAGCGCTCCGGCTCCTTCGTCGGAACCGTCGCCGCGTGCGCGCGCGCTCGCTCGAAATCGCCGGCCTGCGCGTAGAACGCCGCCAAAAGGGCGCCGTACTGCGCGGCTGCTTGCGCGGGCGACGTGCCCCGCCGGAGTTCCGCAGCCGCTTCGAGACGCTCGATCGCGGTGCGAAGCTCGCCGGTCGCGTACTCCGCCTCTGCGAGGTTGCCCAAACGCTCCTCCTGGCCGAACAGGTTCTCTGACTGCTGCGTCGCGCTGAGCCCTTCGCGCCCTAACGCCACGGCCTCGGCGGCGCGGCCGCTGTATGCGAACGGAATGATGAGATTGCTGCGCGCCTTCTCCGTAAAGACCGGCGCGACGCCCGTGTACGCAGCCGTGGCGCGTTCGATCTTTGAAATTGCGGTGTCGAATGCGCCGAGCTTCACGTAGAACTCGGCGGCGTTCATCTCCACAACCATCAGCGCCGGCATTAAGCCGGACTCTCGGCAGATCCGCGCGGCGCGCTCCATGACGGGCAGCGCATCGAGAAAGTTCGGTTGCCACTGAAGCGGCCACGTGCTCTGCCCGAGCGCGTCGGCCTCGCAACGGCGATCGCCGGCTCGCACCGTTAGGTCGATCCAGCGTTGCGCCCATTTCGTCGCGGCGTCGAGGTCGAGCAGGTCCATCGCGTTGGCGTGCAGCTGCGAGATCGCGCGCTCGCAAATCGCATAGTCGCCGAGCCGCTCCGCCATCACGAGGGCCTCGAGCCCGATGCGCTCTGCCTCTTCGGCGTTGCCGCAGATCAACGTCAGATGCACCATCTCCGCGAGCGCTTTGGCAACACCGGTAGTATCGCCAATCTTGCGGTAGCCGTCGAGCGCGCGTTGTGCGAGCGCCACGCCTCGACTGGCGGGAAGCCCGAGCGGATAAAACATGCTCTCGAGAAGATCCGCTTCGGCTTGCCAGCGCACGCTGCCGTTGCGCGCCGCGCGTTGGCGCAGCGCCGCGAGCGGCTCGTACACCTCATCGCGACCGGTATAATCGTTGAACGCCAACCGCGATCGCCGAAACAATACCCGGCAGCGAAGCTCTTCGTCGTCAAACTGCTCGGCGATGGCCGTCAGCGCCTCGAGGTCGGCGCGCTCCTCGGCCACGTTGCTCGCGCGTTCGTCGATGCGCTGTCGTTCCAGCCACAATTTCGCGACCGTCGCGCGATCGTTCGCGAGCCCAAGTCCGCGATCGACCTGCCGCCGCGCATCTTCGGGCGCTCCCAGATCGAGCGCGTACGCCGCCGCAACCGCGTATTCGGCCGCCGCTTCGTCGAACGACTGCGCTGCTTCGAGCAGCGCCCCGATCTGTGATGCAAACTCACGATTCCGTTCGGGATAAAGCTCACGCAAGGCCCGCGCCAAACGCCGGCTTCGCTCGTGCAGACGCGCCGGTTCGGCCATCGCAGCGATCGCCTCCTGCACGAGCTGGTGGCCGAACGCGTACGGCAGCATGCCGCGTCCCGCCGTTTCCTGCACGAGCCGGCGATCGAGCAGCTCGTCGAGCGCGCGCTCCACGACTGCATCGCCGTAGCCGGTAACGTCGCGCACGAGTTCGGCCGAGAAGCGTTGGCCGGCGAGCGCGGCCACCTCCGCGACGGCCTGCGTTTGGGCGGATAACGCACCGACGCGCGCCTCGACCAGCGATGCGACGGTTGCCGGCACGGCTTGCTCCGGCGACGGTGCCTCGAGCAGTTGGGTGAGAAAGAGCGGATTGCCATTCGAACGCCGGTGCAGCGTCGCCGCGAACGTCGCGACGCCCTCGCCCCACGGAGTCCCCGAAATCCGGACGATTCGCTCGACGGCCTCGCCGTCAAACGGCGATATCGAGAGCGAAACCGCGCTTCCTTCGAGCGTGGCTTCGCGCGCGAGCTGCCGCAGCGGGTGGCGCGCCAGCGCCTCGTTATCGCGAAAGGTCGCCAGCATCAGGATGCGCGCGCCCGAGATGCGCTGCAGCAAAAACGCGAGCGCGTCGAAGGTGATCTGATTTGCCCAGTGCAGATCTTCGAGCACGACGAGCAGCGGTCGCGGCCGGGCGAGCGCGGTGAATGCGCGTCCGAGCGCCTCGAAGAGGCGCCGCCGCTGGTCGCCGAAACCGATCGTCGGAAGCTCCGGAAGCGGCCCGACTCTTTGTGCCAGCTCCGGCAGCACGCCCGCCAAGGCCGAAAACCACGTCGCCCCGATGTCGGTGGCGGCGACGAGCGGAAGCTGCTCGCGCAGCGCGTCGACCAGGCACTGGTAGGGAAATGCCTCGGGGAACCCGGTAGCGCCATAGAGCGCGCGCCCCCCCGACTCTTCAACCGTCGCCATGAACTCGCGCACCAGCCGGGATTTGCCGATGCCGGGCTCGCCGCCGACGAAAACGATGCCGCCGCGCTGCATCTTTGCGCGGCTCCAGGCTTCGTTGAGCCGTTCGATCTCACGTTCGCGCCCGACGAACGGGAGCAACCGATTGCGATCCGCCGCGCGAGGGGGCGCGTGCGCTTCGCCGCCGTCCTCGCCGGCGACATCTCCCCGCACGATCCGCTCCGCCAGCGCGACCGTCTCGGGCATCGGCTCGACGCCCATCTCTTCGCGCAGTCGCGACTCAAACGCGCGGTACTCGCTGATCGCTCCGGCTGCATCACCCCGCTCGTAGCGTAAGGCAATGACTCGTCGAACGATATCTTCGCGCCAGGGATCGGCCTCGAGGATTTTACGCGCGATCTCGATTGCCCGTGCGAACTCGCCGCTTTTGCGTAACGCCGAAACGAGCTGCGTGAGCGCGGTGAGATAGACGTTGCGGAAGCGCTCGCGAAACCCGTAGAGCCACTCGTCGTAAAGCTCCGGGAGCAGATCGCCGCGATAAAGCGCGACGGCCTCGTCCAGCCGCTGCGCATCGTTTGCCGCCGCGGCAAACGCGTCGACGTCGAGCCACAGGTCGACCTCTGCGTTCCACTACACCTCTTCGGCATTGGTGCCGACGAAATCGCCGCCCGGCTGCGGCAAGACGCGCAGAAGATCGCTGATCGTGGAGCGCAGGCGCGATCGTGCGACCCCTTCTTCCTCGTCGGGCCAAATCAGGAACGCTGCGTAGTCGCGCGAGACGGGCGCCGCGCGGTGCATGAGGAGGTAGGCCAGAAGCTGAAGCGTCTTGCGCGGTGTCGCCAGCCGAAAGGGCTCGCCGTCGACCGCGATCGCCACTTGGCCCAACAGCCGAACCTCGAGCGTCCGGCGTTGCGTTGACTGCACAGTCTTGCTCGTCGGGGCGCCTTCTATTCGTCGTCTCGTCTTTCCCGGGGACGCTGTGTTTCGACAGCATTTCCCAGGCGAAAGGCGATGAAATCCCATAGGTCGCGCAGCTTCCCGGAGGCGATGCCGAGCGCGCTCGATACCTCGTAGACGCTTCCCCGCCAACCGCTCTCGGATGCCGATGGTTCTCGCCAGAAGCGCAACACGAAGCGATGGTCTTCACGCTCCGTCTCCGGGTCGATGCGCACGCTGCCCTCCGATCGTTATAGAGAAAATGAAGGGCCCGCTGGTTGAAGCGAGCCCTGCGGGGCGCGATCGTCGGCTACGTGCCGATCATCACGAAGTGGAAGGCGTTGTCCTGCAGAGCGCCGGTGTTATATTCGTACTCACGAATTTGCACCTTGACTTCGCCGTTATTGCCGCACGTGACGTAGTCGTAGACGTCGGGAATTGCTAGGTGGCCGTTGAGACCGGCGGGGGAAGCCACGATCGCGGGACAGGTGCTAAAATAGCCGGCCGGGACGTCGAGCGTGTATTCGCCGGTGCCATCGTGGCTGACCGAGTATCCGGTCCCGGAGACGATCGAGCCGCTCGAGTTCACGATCCCGGCTTTGATGGGCGTCTTTTTCTTGTGGTCGGGTTGAACGAACGTTTGGGCCGGCCCGAAGACGCGGGCCGGTGCGACCGGGCGCGCGAGCCCCAGGGCGGTACTTCCGAGGATCGCCGAAGCGGTAAGAGCGATGAGCGATTTGCTGAGCACGGGGTTCTCTCCATTCTGAAGTGCCGCCGATGCGGCGAGAGTAGTTATATGAATGGAGGTTAACAGCGGGTGCGTCCGCAGACGTCCGGCTATTGCGCGATCAGCGCGGCATAGGTGCGGCTCGAGTCGGTCGGCACCCGTTTGAGGTCGGGATCGTGGTCGAGATCGACGTGATAGAGCCCGAAGTCGCTGCCGTCATCGAAGGTCAGGCCCCACTCCCGGTTCGAGGTGATGCTCCAGCAGAGGTAGGCATCGACGGGGGCGCCGCGGGCGACGGCCTTGCGAATCTGCTTGACGTGCGCCGCGAGATAGTCGGCCCGCGAGAATCCCGGTACGCGCGCGACGCAGCCGTTCTCGACGATGACGATCGGCTTGCCGGGGAAGTCGCGCTCGGCCTCGGCGATAATGAGATCGAGTGCGTCGGGCCAAGCGGGCGCGTTCGCATAGTCGAAATCTGAGGCGCAGCTCAAGCGATGCAACTGCGATGGCCAAAACGACGGTATTCCCCAGTAATAATCGAGACCGACGTAGTCTAGTGCGCCGACGCACTCCCGCGGGCACAAGAAGGCGGGCAGCTTGCCGGCCAGCCCCAAATTCCACCAGTTCGTGCCGAGCAGCGTCGTAAAGATCGCCAGCCCCTTGCGCAGAGAGAAAAACGCGTGCAGCCACGAGGAACGGGTCGCATTCAAGCGATGCTCGCCGCGGAGGGGAACGAACTTCACGCGGTCGGGATCGCCGAAGATCAGTCGCGCCATTCGACGCCCAATGCGGGGCTCTAGCCCAGCGTAGCGGTCACCATCGAGCGTGCACAACTCCGTTACCCCTGGATGTATGCCCACCCGCAAGACGCCCCTTTTGCGGATGCGCGCGATCGCAGGGTCCATATCGGGAACGGGCCGGCTGGCATCCCCCCGCGCCTCGGCTTCGCGTCCGACGTTCGCGATCGTCTTGCGATTAAAGGCGTTGGGAATCTCGGCGTGCTCGCGACGTAGTTCGCGAATGGCATGGTCGGCGATGTTGAGGAGCGTGCGGCTGCCCAGGGGCATGGCGACCGCGAAATACTGCGGCGGCCCTCCGAGTCGCGCTAACGCAAGCGTGCCGTCGATATACTGCCGCAGCATTGCCTCGTCGTCGAAGACCGCGTCAACCTGGCCGCGCCGCAAGGCGTCGACCGCCTCGGCGACGGTGTTCGCATACGCGATCGTCGCAGCCGGAAACGACCCGCCGACTTTCGTCGCCGGGAGAGTCTGCGCGACGACCATAACGCGCCCTCGCCAGTCCATGCTTGCGGGCGGCGCGGAGCCGCTGGGGTGGAGCGCGGCAAAATGCGTGCGATAGTACGGCTCCGAAAAAAATGCATGCTCGCCGCGCTCGAGGGTCAGTGTAAGTTGGGCGATCGAGCAATCGACGCGACCGCCCTCCACGATCGCAGCGGTCGCAAATCGGGCCACCTGACGCTTCGCCGCCTGCGGGGACTGTAGATGCGTTGCGTTGCGATCGATCAGGCGCTGGAGCCATCGCGGCAGGCCGAGAACGAGTGGATTCGTGCCGACGCGCGCGTCGGGCGCGACGCGCTTAATCGCCTCACGAGCCTTTGCGTGCGCTCGAAACAGATTCGGGATAGCGGTGAGCACGTCGTCCATCTGCGCGTCGCCGTCTTGGTAGGGAGGTTGTCCCGGGGGCATAGGGTAGGCGCGCATCCAAAAACCCTTTATCCATCCGTAGACGAGCTGATCGGGTTCGTTCAGCGTTATGTAATACTCGATGCAATCGCCCAGACGCCGTGCCACCTCGCCTGCGAACGCAGCGACGCGATCGGGAAAGCCCGGGTCGAGCGGTCCCGCCCCGCTGCCCGCGGCCTGGACGTGAAGCGGCCACGTGTTGTGCACGAGCGTGACCATCGCCGACATCCGATTCTCACGAATCGTCTGCAGCACGTCGCGATAGTGCGCGAAGGCGTCATCGTTCCAAACGCCCGGATCCGGCTCGAGCCTCGCCCAAGAGAGTGAGAGCCGAAAGACGGTGCAACCCAGGCCGCGCGCGAGTTCGATATCCTCGCGATAGCGGTTCCAAAAATCCGTCGCCTTTCCCCGCCCAACGAGCCCGCGAACCCGCTCCCAAACGTCGCGAATGTCGTCGCGACCGTCGTAGGCCTCGCATTGATGGTCGGCCGTCGCTACGCCGAATCGCGGTTGAATCGCCACCAGCGCCTCATGCGCGCCGCGCGATGGGCATCCCTACTTCAAGGTTGCTTAAGCCGGCCTGACCCGTTTAACGAAGGAGTGCCGCGTGCGCCATTCAAAGCCGAGCGCAGAGAAGAGGTGCATTCATGTCACGCGCTTTCGGCCGAGCGCGCCCATCACCGGGCGACCAGCTCGTACTCAAGGGAAAAGAATCAACGGCCTACCGGAATCAGCATCGCCGCCCGCTTCCCAAGCCTTGGAAACAGCCGCCGTACCGCCTCAACCTCTCTGACGTCGTGAAGGGATCGGCGTTCGTCAAACGCTACCCGCAGCATCCCGATACGCTCGTCTTCCAGCTCTCAGGCGATACCGGCAACGCGCCCAACGCCAACAACCGCGATCAGCTCAACGTCGTCGACGGAATGGAGTCGCAGTTCGCCAACGATCCAATCTACAACCCCGCATTCTTCTACTCGTGCGGCGACTGCGTCTATTTCAACGGCCAAGACGCCCAGTATTACGCCCAGTTCTACGAACCGTACGAGCACTATCCCGGGCCCGTTTTTGCGATCCCCGGAAATCACGACGGCGAGAACCTTCAGGGCGAATCGAGCCTTGCCGGATTCATCAAGAATTTCTGTGCCGAGGACGTGGTCCACCGGCCGGAGGCCGGTGATATTCCTCGCGACGCGATGACGCAGCCTTACGTCTACTGGACGCTGCTTGCGCCGCACGCGCGTATCATCGGCCTCTATACCAACGTTGAGCCGGGGGGCGACCTCGACGACACGCAGTACGACTGGCTGGTCGAAGAGCTTACCACCGCTAGAGAGGATCCGGATCGTGCCGTCATCCTCACGATGCATCACCCGATCTACTCCCTGGATAACTTTCACTCGGGAAGCCCGCACGTACAAGAGCCGGTGATGAAGGCGATCGCCGCCTCCGGGCGCTATCCGGATTTGGTCGTGGCCGCGCACGTCCACAACATGCAGCGCTTCAGCGTTCCGATCAAAGGTGAGAAGGCCATCGTGCCCTATCTGGTTGCGGGCGCCGGCGGCTACTCGAACCTCCACAAGATGCAGAAGTCGGTGAAGGCAACGAGCACGCCGATCGTCGTTCCCGATAAAGAGTACGGCATCAACGTCACGCTCGAATCCTACGTCGACGATCAGCACGGGTTCTTCCGGTTCGAGATCGACGAGCAAACAATCGTCGGCGAATACTTCAACGTGCCTCGCCCGCAGGATCCCTACGCGCGCGGCCCGCGTCTCTACGATCGCTTTACCTACGACTGGCGCAAGCACGCGTACGTCGCGAACGCCGTGGTCTCACGCTATCCGGGGACGGGCTACCACTAGGCTGCCCGGGCCCGATTCGTCGACGCGTTAACGCGCAGACTAGGCAGTTCTGCGATAAACTTGGGCACTCTGCCCGAGTGTTCGGGGCGTGCGAGCATGGTATCGTAATGCGGCGCCGGCCACCGGAGTACGAGGTTGGACCGGAGCACGCGGCTAGAGCAGGTGCGTCTAATCTACGCTACGACTCAATCTCAGATCGACCGACACCTGCTCTCGCAGTGCGCATTATCAGGCGACGTTACTTTCCGAAACTGACCGCCATGCCGTAGGCGAACGGCTCGGTACTGCTAATTGTTTTTTGCACGAGAAGCTCGCGTCCGCTCGGATAGGCGAACGCGGCCGGCCGCGTTGCGACGTCTAGAAAATTCTCGACGATATAGGCGGGCGCGTAGAACCGGTCTCCGGAGAGCGCGAAGAATTTGAAGCTCGTTCCCCAGCCGGTGCCGGGATACTGGATCGTGTGCGACGGCTTCTTCGAGCCGTGCGGGAAGGTCAAGATCTGGTTGAGCGTCGCGTCGTCTTCCACGTTCTCGACGACGACATCGCCGTTGGATGCAATTTGAATTCCGCCGAGAGCGGGACCGCCCGGCACCTGGAGACCCAACGCCGTCCCGTGCGTCGATTTATACCCGTACTCGGTGACGTCGCTCTCGACAAAACCGCTCGTTGGATAATAGACGTTCGTCAGGTAGAGATTGGAGCTCGAATCGACGGCAATCGCTTGGGGGCAGCCGATGAAATCGTCGACCGTCCGCGTCGGGCTCGTGCTGCCCTTCGCGTACTCGACCACGTTGCCGCCGGGACCGCTGCCTTCTCCGCATCCGCCGCCGCCGGCGTTGGCGAGATTCGCGACGTAGAGCGTTCCGTGAGAATCAACGGCGACATCTACGGGTGCCGAGAGCCCTTGTGTGTAGGTCTTGCTGGGTACCGTCGCTCCGCGCGCAAAGACGTCGACGCTCGGCGTGCCCGACCCAAGGGTCGCGATGGCGACGTAGAGATTCTGCGCGCCATCGACCGTAAGACCAAGCGGCACCGCGCCGTTACCGAGTTCGAGCCGGCCGCTCGATTTGAGCCCTTTCGCGCCGACGGTCCAGATATCGACGGCGGCGTCAAAGGGCTCCGACGTGTAGAGCAGCGTCGAACTCGTGCCGCTAGGCGCCCGGCTCGCCCCGGCACCGCCGGTCATGGCGTGCAGCCGTTGACACTGCGCGGCGGGCAGCGCAAGGTTGAAGGCGCACGTCTCGCGCTTCTGGAGCGACGGCGAACCGGGCGCGGCGCCGATCGAGAGCAGCGTTAGCGCTGCGATTATCGTTAGCCTCATCTTATTTCTCCGGCTGGAAGACGGCGTCATAGCCAGTAGTTTGGTATTGGCTCCAGGCGGGCTGCGTCTGTCCCGCTGCGTAGCCGACGACCGCGGGGACGTAGCCAAACCACTCTTCGCCGCCGATGAGCGCGAGCGTGAGCGGCGCGCTGACGATGAGAACGTCGCCCGGCTGTGCCACCGAGAGCATCGCCGGCTCGGCGATCGTGCTCTGCGACGAGTTGTAGGGAGGTCCGGGCACGACGATCGTCTCTTTCGGTGTAGTGGAACCGGGCGCGTACATCGTGACCGTCGACTTCGCGCCGAGCATATTGCTGACGAAGAGGTCGCCGTTGTGGTCGAGGGCAACGCCGACGGGCCGCGCGATCTTCGTTAGTTTGAGCGAACGCGGCG
>DATAQH010000089.1:0-5316 GCA_036264815.1 Candidatus Cybelea sp. | reverse complement strand
GGCCGCGTTCTTGTGTTTGTGCGGCGTGACGAGCCCGTCGGGTTCGAACCCGACGCTGCTCGGCCAGCAGGTCGCAGGGAGCCCGATTCGCCACGTCATCGTCGTCGTACAGGAGAACCGCACGTTCGATAATCTCTTCGCTTCGTCGATCCTGACGCACGGTGGTCCGTACCCCGGTGCCGACACATCGCAAACGGCAACGGTGGACGGGGCGCAAATTCGGCTGAAGCCGGTGCCGCTCGAGAATCCCGGCGATCCGAGCCACACGCACCTTGCACTGCTCGACGAGTGGAATCGCGGGAGAATGGATGGATTTGCCAACGATCACATTCGCTCGCTCTTCGGCTGGATAAAAGTACCCCCAGGGTTTACCTACGCGTACGTGCCCGATTCGCAGACGACGATCTACCATCTCCTCGCCGCGCACTACGCGCTGGCCGACGAGAACTTCGCACCGCGCCTCGTCCCAACGTTTGCCAGCCACTACACGCTGGCTACCGCACAGAGCCGGATCGCCGGCAATCCGAACAACCGGGTCTGGGGCTGCGATTCCGCGCCCGGCACGACGGTGCCGGTCTTCGGTGCGGGAGAGTCGATCCTTACGCCCGGCGTCTTTCCCTGCTTCGATCAACCGACGATCGGCGATCTGCTCGACGCCGCCCACGTAACGTGGAAATACTACACGGGGCCTTCGAACGACCGCTACAATCCGGCGGTCAATATATACGACGCTTTTCGGAAGATTCGCTACGGCCCCGACTGGAGGCGGAACGTCACGATGCCGTCGGGGAAGATCCTAAGCGACATCGCGGCCTGCCGTCTCCCGAGCGTGTCCTTCGTGATGCCCAACGCGATGGATTCCGACCACGCGGGAACGTTGAGCGCGGCAGGCCCGGGATGGATCGGTTCGATCTACCTCTCGCTCGTGCAGAGCCGCCAGGCATCGGCTCCGTGCAACTACTATAGAGATAGCGCGATGATCGTGACGTGGGACGATTCGGGCGGCTGGTACGACCACGTACCTCCGCCTCCGGGGCCGAGGGGCACGACGTGGGGCTTTCGCATCCCGATCATCGTGATGTCGGCCTGGGCGCGCTCGAACTTCGAGCGCTCCCGCCCCCAGGCCACGCCGTACGTTTCGCATCGCCGCCGCGAGTCGACCGCAATAACCAAGTTCATCGAAGTGAATTGGGGCTTGGGGAACATGGGCGAACGGGACGTGACCGACGACGACCTCAGCGATATGTTCGACTACACGCGTTCGGCGCCGGTTCCGGCACTCTCGGGCATCGCGATGGTGCAGATGATCGAGCGAACGCACTTCAACTTGGCGGTGGCAGATCGCGACCGCCGGGTCGTCGACGACGACCGGTGACGTGAACTTTCGCGGCCTCCGCCTCGCGGTGCTCGGTGCGATCTCTTGGCCGTCGCCGCCCCCGGGCTACGGACCGTGGGAACAGGTCGCGTTCAACGTAGCCGACGGCATGCGCCGGCGAGGGCTCGACGTAACGCTCTTCGCGACGGGCAACTCGCATTTCGAAGGAAAGCTCGTCTCGGTCGTCCCGGTGGGGCTCAACGAGGATCCCGCGCTCAATGGCGAGGTCTTCAGCGCGCTGCATATCGCCGCGCTCTTCGAACGCGCCGGCGAGTTCGACTTGCTGCACAACCACCTCGACTGGAAACCGCTCACGTACGCGCTGGCGTCGGACGCGCCGCCGCTGCTGACGACGATTCACGGCTTCTCTTCGCCGCAGATTTTGGCTGCGTATTATGCCGGAGCGCGACGCAGCTTTTATTGCTCGATCTCCGATGCGGACCGCGACCCTGGGCTCGAGTATCTCGCGACGACGTATAACGGGATCGATCCCGCGCAGTTTACGTTTCGCGAGAAGCCTGGAGAGTATCTCTGTTTTCTCGGGCGCTTCCACCCCGAGAAGGGAACCCATCTGGCGATCGAGATCGCCAAAAAGGCCGGCGTGCGGCTGAAGATCGCGGCGATTCCTCAAGACGAAGCGTACTTCCGCGAATGCATCGAGCCCCAGATCGACGGCGACCGCGTGCAGTTCCTCGGCCCCGTCGAGCGTGAAGCCCGCAACGAGCTGCTCGCCAACGCACTTGCGTTGGTTCATATGACGACGCGCCCGGAGCGTTTCGGGATGACGCTGATCGAAGCGATGGCTTGCGGAACGCCGGTTCTGGGTGCACGCATGGGCTCGATTCCAGAGATCGTCGTCGACGGCGTAACCGGGTTCCTGTGCGACAGCGTGGGGGACGCCGTGTCGAAGGTTCCGCGGCTGCCGCTGCTCGATCGCCGTTTGTGCCGCGCGCACGTCGAGGAGAAATTCAGCATCGAGCGGATGGTCGACCGCTATCTCGACGCCTACGCGCGCGCGCTCGAGCTGCGTCTTCCCCCCGCGCCGAGCGAACAAACGGCGGCGCAGCGACGCCACGACTGGTGGGATCGCCCGATGGGGTACACGGAGATCGGCCCCAAACCAAAGAATCTTGGATTCTCATGAAAGGCCGAGCCGAACGCGATTACTCGGGGCGCTCGCTCTTCGAAAAGCTCGGGATCTTCGCCGAAGCCCACGTCGCGATCGTCGGTCCACACGACGAAATTTTCGTGACCGGCCTGAACGAAGGGCTCGCGAAGTCTGCCTCGCAGTCGCTGCGGATGTCGTACGATCTCATCTTCGTTCGAATCGACGCGCCGCCCGACCTAACGCGCATCCCGCGCGCCGCGGCCCACCTTCAATCCAACGGCGCGCTGTGGATCTTTCACCCAAAGGGACGTGGTGCTTCGCCCAGCGATTCGGAGGTACGCGCCGCCGGGATCGCTGCAGGTCTGGTCGACAATAAGATCAGCGCCTACACCGAGAGTCACACGGCCACGCGCTTCGTCGTTCCGGTCGAGCGGCGTTAGCTCGCGGCGCCCGAGCCGGCGACGGCGCGCGTATCCGCCGCTTCCATCGCCTGATAGGCCTTGCTCGTCAAAGCGTGATCGACGACGCCGGCGATAAAACGAGAGGCCGCGCGCAGCCGTCCGAGATCGATGCCAGTTTCGATGCCCATTTGTTCGAGCAGATAGACGACGTCTTCAGTTCCGACGTTTCCGGTTGCTCCCGGCGCGTACGGACATCCGCCTAAACCGCCCGAAGACGAGTCGAACTTCGTGATGCCTTGCAGAAGAGCGGCGTAGACGTTTGCCAGCGCGGTGCCGCGCGTGTCGTGGAAGTGCATCGCGATGCGATCGAGCGGAATCTTCGAGGCGAGCAGCTGCACGAGCGCCTCTACCTGACTCGGTACGCCGACCCCAATCGTGTCGCCGATCGAGAGTTCGTCGCAGCCCATCTCCACGAGCCTCAAGCTGACGTCGAGCACCATCTCCGGCGTAACGCGATCGCCGAACGGCGAACCGAACGCGGTCGAGACGTAACCCCGTACCCAGACGTCTTCCCGCTTTGCCGCGTGGACGACCTCCGAGAAGGTTGCCAACGACTCGTCGATCGTCATTTTGATGTTCTTTTTCGTGAAGTTCTCGGAGGCCGCAGTGAACACCGCGATCGCATCGGCGCCCGCCATCCAAGCGCGTTCGTAGCCCCGTAAGTTCGGCACCAAAACCGGATAGCGGACCCCGGCTGCCTTGTGGATGTGCGCAAATACCTCGGCAGCATCGGCAAGCTGCGGAATCGCTTTCGGGCTGACGAACGAGGTCGTTTCGATCCACGTTAAGCCGGTCTCGGAGAGCAAGTCGATATAGCGAATCTTGTCGCCGGTCGAGATGATGGCGCGCTCGTTCTGCAGGCCGTCTCGTGGCCCCATCTCAAAGATCGTCGCGCGTTTGGGTAGTGTCATCTTCCGCCCCCTTTTTAACTGACCCGCCCGGAGTCAGCCGAGTTCCACCAGCGGGGCGCCGGCTGAGACGATCTGGCCCTCTTTCACGAGCACCGACTTCACGGTTCCGCCGGCGCCGGCCGCGATGCGGTGTTCCATCTTCATCGCTTCGAGCACAACTAACAGCGCGTGCTCCTCGACCCGTTCCCCGTCGCTGACGGCGACTTTGACGATCTTACCCGGCATCGGCGCAACCACGCTCGTCCCGCCGGCCGCGGCGCGCTGCGAGCCCGCCGCCGCGATGTCGGGCGGCGCGGCAAAGGTAAAGCGCCACGTCTGCCCGTTCTGATGAACGGTGAAAAGGTCGGGTTCGTACGTGAACTTGCCCGCCACGGGGGCGCCGTCGAACGCGGCTTGCACCGCGTCGCCTCGGCGTTGTGCAACGAGTTTTCCAGAAAAATCTCCGGAGATCTGCCATAGGCCGGCACCCCGGGCGTCGGCAAAAAGTTCGATGCGCGAATCGTCGCTTCGCAAGCGCAACGGTACGCTCACCCCGCCGATTCGCCAGGGCGCGCGTCCCTGGGTGAGCAGGCCGGCGGCGCAGAGCAGCACCACCTCACGGGGTGGCGGACGACGCGCAAAGAGTGACTCGTTCAGGCGCGTGTCGAGAAAGCGCGTCGTCGTCTCGCCGGCCCGGAAGGCCTCGTCGCGCGCGATCCACAGCAGCAGCGGCAGGTTCGTCCGCACGCCCTCGATCGTGAAATCGAGGAGCGCGCGTTCGAGCCGCTCGATCGCCGCCGCGCGATCGCTGCCGAAGACGATGAGCTTCGCGAGCATCGGGTCGTAGTAGTGGCTCACCACGCTTGCGGTCGTTACGCCGGCATCGACGCGTATGCCGGGCCCTTCGGGCGGAGCCCACCGCGCGAGCGTACCCGTTGAAGGAAGCATTGCGTTGGCGGGATCCTCGGCATAAATCCGCGCCTCGATCGCCCAGCCTCGCGGGCGCACGTCGCTCTGCGTAAACGTCAGCCGCTCGCCCGATGCGATACGAAGCTGCCAGCGCACGAGATCGATATCGTAAACCAGCTCGGTCACCGGGTGCTCGACTTGAAGCCGCGCATTCATCTCGAGGAAGTAGAAGTCACCGCCCTCGAGCATAAACTCGCAAGTTCCGGCATTTACGTAGCCGACCGACTCGGCTGCGCGCACCGCGGCGGCGCCCATCTCGGCGCGCAGCTCCGCGCTCAGCGCCACCGACGGCGCCTCTTCGACGATCTTTTGATGGCGGCGCTGGATCGAGCATTCCCGCTCGCCGAGATGCAGCGTCGTTCCGTGCGCGTCGGCTAAGATTTGAAACTCGATGTGCCGGGGATCGCGAAGGTAGCGCTCGAGCAGAACGGCGTCGTCGCCGAATGCGGCTTGCGCTTCGCGCTTCGCTGCTTCGAGTGCTTCTTCGAACTGCGCCGCCGACTCGACTACGCG
>DATAQH010000049.1:0-11073 GCA_036264815.1 Candidatus Cybelea sp. | reverse complement strand
TTGATGATATTGGCGGTGTCCCAGCGCCCGTCGCGATAGTCCGACGGTATTTGCACCGTTTCCTGATAGCCGGCGGCGTTCACCGGGCAGGCGTTGGGCACGCCGGTCACGTTGGCGCAGCGGCCCGTCGGGGAGCCCGGGTAGTAGTAGGCAATCGGCGCCGTCGAGGCCGGCGCGAGCCATTTCGTGTTGCCGGGGTACGTGTAAAAATCGGGCCACTGATTCGTGTTGCCGGCAAAGAAATCGGGATGCTTCCCTTGCAGACCGTCGTTGACGATTCCGAGCCCCAGCGGGCCGGCGTCGTCGAGGCTCGAGTAGTCTTGCTGGAAATTCGCCGAAGACATGTAGAGCATCTGGATATCGTCGCGCCCCGAATCGTGACGGTGAGGAATTCCGACGTGAAAGTTTGCGACGACCTCGCGATTGTTGATCGACGCAGGTTGACCGTAGTTGGCGGGATAGCCGCCGAAACAACCCGGGTCGTTCGTAACCAAGTTCTTGTTCACCGCTGGATTGTTGTACGTGAAACTATTCGAACAGTTCGGATACATCGCGGGGAAAAAGCGCAGGAACGTCGTGATGAACGACGGGTAGTAGCCGTACGGAATCGTGTCGGCGAGGCTCGCGCCGTTGTATTGATCGAAGTAGCGAAAGTCCTGATTGGTGCCGCTGATTCCCACGTAGTACGAGAAGAGCCGGTCGGGCGTCGAGCCGCCGGCCTCGACCCGCGCGTCGTGATAGAAGGTTGGTGTGCCTACTCCCAGGCTGCCGACCGCATAGCCCGGATAGGTTCCGGTCTTGATGACCTGATTGACGAAGCCGCCTAGGCCGGTCGCATTCGCGTCTGCCTCGCCGCCGCCGGTGTAAATCTGGAGCTCTTGCTGGCCGAGCGTGCTCTCGGCGTTTCCAGGATAGTTGTCGAATGAGCGATTGATCGGCACGCCGTCGTACTCGAAGCCGATCTGGTCGTAGTAGCCGCCGCGGATGTAGACGCTCTGGTTGACGCCGACCTGATTGGGTGGAACGTAGGCGCCGGGCATCGCGGCGATCGCCGAGTACGCATTATTGAGACCGCCCCCGCCGCCGAGCGGCGCGGCCGCCGCGGTCAGCCCCGGATTGACCGAATAAACATCGGTTCCGGTTCCCGAACGAACGGGGCTCAGCGAAGATCTCGAGCTCACGCGGGCGATCTCTCTGATGCTTTTTGCCAGAAGAAGCGTCAGCGTCTGGCTCTGATCGGCGAAGACCGAGATCCCGGTGAGCACGTTGGTTTCGTAGCCGCCATGCTCGGCGGAGATCGCGTACGTGTCGGGCGCGAGTGAAAGGAAGGTGAAGCGTCCCGACGCATCGGTCGTCACGTGGGCGACCTGCGAGGGACTCGAGGCGGTGACTTGCGCGCCGGCGAGCGGCGCGCGCGTACTCGCGTCGGATACCGTACCGGTGATCCTCCCGGTCGTTCCAGCTTCGGCCGCCTGCGCGAACGGCAATACAAGCGCAGCAATGAGGACGACCGCTAGCGACGCGCGCCGTTCAATTTGCATGCTCCAGTGCTCCTTTGCTCCGTTGAAGTAACTTCGAAAAGAGGCCTTCGCAGGCAAATTGCGGTAAGCCTTTCGGGACGCGTTCGCGCGCGTTAGCTTTACACCAGGAGCGTGTGATGAAATATTTACGCCTTTACACCGCAGCATTTTTCGCATTCGGCATCTTCGCTTTGAGCGCGGGACCGGCGCCGGCCGTTCCGGTCAACGTCGACTCGGCCAATCACGGCAACCGGAACCTCACCGGTGAATACACCGGCTCCGTGACCGACAGCGTCATGGGGACGGGCAGCGCAGCCGCCAACTTCGCGGGGCTAGGAGACAACCTCGGCGGCTATTTCGCGTTCACCCTCGGCACTACGCTGTATTCGAACGCCGCGTCGGCGGCGAACACCGCGCGTGGAATGGAAGGCATCTTCGTCGCGACGATCGCCAGCACCGCATGCTCGTTCTCCTTTCACGCCAGGTACTTTGGCGCGAACAATCGGCTGCGCGGGCAGTACCGCGCCGTCAACGGCTGCAGCGGGGAGCACGGAACGTTTTCGCTGACGCAACAGTGCTTTTACAACGAGAGCAGCGACATCCGCGGCGCGGCCGGCCTGAGGCCTTGCTGACGCACGCTATTTCACAGCAGTGAGGAGAGCGCCGTCGCGCGAGCGACGGCCTCTTCTTCGGTTAGCGTCGCACCCTCGGCAAGCAACTGTGCGAGCCGCTCTTCTCCCAGCTGGTTTTCGAGCTCCTCGAAGAGCCGCTGCGCGATCTCACGATCCGATACGACCCGCTGCCAGCCCATCGCCGCGAGACGCCCTTCCGCGAAGCCGCTGAGCCTCGCGGCTTCGCCCGCATCGCGCTGCTGTGCGAGGACGGCAATATACGTAATTGCAAACGGGGTGTGAATCGGATGGCGCGTCTTCGTGGCGAGATAGAGCGCTTCGCGCGCTACCGGCGTCGCACTTTCGCGATCGCCCAGCACCAGATAGCACGCCACGATTTCGCCGGCGATGACGACCGCGAGCTCCTCGCCGGCGAGCGCCTTCGCTTCCGTGAGACGCTCTGCAGCCGAACGGTATTCCCCGATCTCCGCTTCCGACTGTCCCCACCACGTCAGCGCCCGCGCGGTGTCGTCGTCGCGGCCGAGCGAACGAAAGAGCTCGACGCTCTCGGCGTGGAGTCGCCGCATCCGCTCGGGATCGCTGACCGCAAACGCCGGCGCGCCGCGCCGTAACGCATCGGCCAGCAAGCCGCGGTCGCCCAGTTCCCGAGCGAGCCGCAACGCCTCCTCCGCCGCGCCGCGTGCTTCATCGAAGCGCTCTTGAGTTGCGTACCGGTGGGCGATTTGGGCGAGTGCGCGAGCCTGCCCGCGTGCCTCTCCTGCCTCGCGGTACAAGGCGACTGCGCGCAGCGCCTGATCGAAGGCGCTCGCGCTCGCCCCCTGATTGTTGTAGAGCATGGAGAGTCCGTAGCGCAGCCGCGCTTCGACGCCGGGCGCCAGCGCGGGAGGATGCTCGAGAATTTGCTCGCACCACGCGATCGCTTCGCTCAGCAGCGAGAGGCGGAGAAAGATCGGGCTCGTGTCCGCGGCAAGCTGCGCGGCAAGGTTAAGATCGCTGCCCTCGCCGAGCGGCCAGCGAATGGCCACGCGAAAGTTCGATAGATCGTGCTCCACCCGAGCGAGCCAATCGGGTGAGGGCGCCGTATCCCATTCCTCGTACGCGGCATGCGCCAACCTCGCAAACGCGTTGGAGTGCCGGCGCTTCGCGTCGGGGGCTTCGCCCGCCTCAGTCAGGCGTTGCCTCGCGTAGTCGCGAATCGGCTCCAGCAAGCGATAGCGTTGACCTCGGCCCCGGCCTTCGGAGACCACGAGCGACTTATCGACCAGCGACGCCAGCAGATCGAGGACGCGCCAATCGTCGGTTCCGTCGCCGCATACGTCGTCGGCGACCTCCAACGTAAAGCCGCGCAGGAAGACCGCGCAATGGCGCAGCGCGCGCCGCTCGTCATCGTCGAGCAGATCGTAGCTCCAATCGATGAGTGCGCGCATCGTCTGCTGATGGGGGCGCCGGTCTCGACCACCTGCCAGCAGGCGCGGCTCCAGGTGCGCGGCCAGCGTCTCCACCGGCATCGCCCGAACGCGCGCCGCGGCGAGCTCGATCGCCAGCGCGATACCGTCAAGGTTCGTGCAGATCTTTTCGATCGCCGTCGCGCACGACGCGTCGGTAAAGTCGGGGTCGGCGGCTTGCGCGCGGTCGACGAAGAGCCGCATCGCCGGGGCAATCTCGAGCGGAGCCAAGCGGTAAATGCGCTCGCTCGATATGTCAAGCGGGGCGCGGCTTGTCGCCAGGATCGTTATCTGTGGGCAGTGCGCGATAATTTTCGCGGCAATCTCTGCAGTATCCGAGACGAGGTGCTCGCTATTATCCAGAAGCAAGAGCAGTTCGCGCTTCTCGAGGTATGCCAGCAGCGTATCGAGCGGCTCTTCGCCCGGCTTTGGTTCGGCGTGCACGCCCGCAAGAATCGTGCCCGCTATCAGCCCCGAGTCGGTGATCGACGCCAGGTCGACGATCCAAGCGCCGTCGCGTTGGTCGCTCAACCGGTTTGCCGCGACTTCCAGGGCGAGGCGAGTCTTTCCGATACCCCCCGCTCCCACGATCGTCACGACCGCGCTACGATCGAGCAGCGCTTCGACGCGAGCGGCGTCGTCGTAACGGCCGATGAAGCTCGTGCTTTGCCGGGGGAGGTTGTTCGGCGGCGTGCGCAGCGCACGCAGTGCCTTGAACTCGGAGCGTAGACCTTCGGCAATCGGCTGATAGACGCGTTCGGGTTCTCGCAGATCGCGCAGCGGAAGCGTTCCGAGATGACGCAGCGTGATTCCGGTGGGAAGGCGTGCCGTTAACGCGTCGGCAGAGCGACCCGAAAGTAATACCTGGCCGCCGTGACCGGCCGAGAGCAGTCGCGCGGTACGATTGACGGCGGTGCCGAAATAATCGCCCGATCGTTCGTCAGCATCGCCGTCGTTGATCGCCATGCGAACGAGAACGCCTTCGACCGCCGCGAAATCCTGACTCGCGAAGCGTCGCTGCGCGCCAACCGCGGCGTTCAGCGCGTCTTCGACGTTCCAAAAGGCCGCGCAGAACGCGTCGCCGATTGTTTTGAAGACGTATCCGCGGCGCCGCTCGATCTCCGTACGCATGATCTCGTCGTGGCGGCGCAATGCGTCGCGCATCGCGTCGCCATATGAATCCCAGCGTCGCGTGCTTCCCTCGATATCCGAAAACAAGAACGCGACCGTCCCCGTCGGAAGAGCGGGACTTGTCACGGTCGACTGCTCTGCGCTATTCCTTGCCTTTTCCTGCTCGCTGCTCGCCCGCGCCGGAATGAGGAAAGAAAAGAAACGCGGCGGCGGCGGCGAGCGCCGCTCCAAGGCACGGACCGGCCGCGTAGATCCAGACCAGTTCCGGTGCGCCGCCGACCACCTGTGCTGCGATCGAGCGCGCCGGATTCATCGACGCTCCGCTGATCGGTCCGGCGAAGAGGCCGCATGCCGCTACGGTGAGCCCGACGGCGAGCGCGGCCTGTTTGCCGACCCTCGACTCCTCTTCGGCAGTCGCCAAGATCACGAGGACCAGAAGGAACGAGAGAATCATCTCCGCGAGGACTGCCTCCAGCTGCGTGTAGCGGGGGCCGGGATGGCTCGCCCCCAGGAGCATCGTCTTCTTCCACAGCGCGAATGCGAGCGCCGCCGCCGCGAACCCGCCAGCGAACTGCGCGATCCAGTAGAGGAGCATCTGCAACGGCGGCATCGCTTTGCGCAGCGCGAAGGCCAACGAGACGGCGGGATCGGCGTGCGCCCCCGAGAGCTCCGAGAACGCGTAAATCATCGCGGTCGTGATGAAACCGCGAGCCAGCCAGCGTGAAACATAGTCCACACCCGCACCGGTGTAGTAATCGACGTCGACGCCGATCGCGACGATCGTTATGAAGAACGTACCCGCAAACTCCGCGCCGGCCTTCCGGATCAGCAGCGACGGGTTCCGATTACGACGCGTTTTGCACGTTTGACGAAGGCGGTGTAAAAAGCGCGATCGCGGCATCGTTGAACGGCGGAAGATCGCCCGGCGCCTGGCTCGTCACGAGCAGCTCGTCGGTGACGACCGCGTGGTCTTCCCAGACGGCACCCGCGTTGGTTAGATCGGTCCGCAGCGAGGGCCAGGACGTCACCTTGCGCCCGCGCACGTAGTCGGTCTCGATCAACACCCACAGCGCGTGACCGATTGCGGCTATCGGCTTGCGCCCGATCTGCATTGCATGAACGAAGAGCACTGCTTTGTTGGAGACTCGGAGATTGTCCGCGCTGCGAAGGCCGCCGGGAATCAGCAGCGCGTCGAACTCCGTCGGCTTAGCGTCGGCAATCGCAAGGTCGACGCGGAAAGACTCGTCCTTCTCCTCCCCGCTCCAGCTGCAGACGCTCTCCGTCTGCGGCGAGACGAGCAAGGTCGTCGCGCCGGCGGCGTGCAGCGCCTCGCGAGGAGAGATCAGCTCGGCCTGTTCGAATCCATCGTCGACGAGAATCGCGACGCGGACGCCGTGGAGCGGACGCGGACGAACCATCTTTGGTTCATTCCACCGCGGTCGGGGGTCAAACGCGGCGGCTTAGCCGCCTTTGCGTTGGCGCTGCGGGGCGCGAGGGATCGGAACGACCGGCTTGGAGAGCACGGCCACCAATTCTGCGCGGCTCTTTACGTCGAAGATCTGGAACAGCTGCGCGAGCTGGTTGCGCACGGTATGCGGACTGCGCCCGAGGGTCTGGGCGATCTCGGAGTTCCGCCGGCCGACACGCACGAGTTCGAGTACGTCGCGTTTCGCAGACGGAATACGCTCGAGCGGCACCACCCGCGACGAACTCGACTCACCGATCCGGCGAGCGATCCAGCTGCGGGGCCACGGCTCGATCTTCTGGGCCGCGCGCTCGATCCAGCGCTTGTCGCGCGTTGCGTCGTAGAGGCCCAAGGCACAGAGCGCGGCGCGCCAACCGTAGTTGAAGTCTTCGAAGATCGACCAGGCTTCCGTGAGCGCGTTCTTTCCTTCCTCGGTGTCGCCAAGGTGCAGCCACGCAATGCCTTGCGAATAGGCCTCGAAGCCGCGGACGCGAGGGTCGGTTCCGTAGGAGAGGATCGGGACGACCGACGACGACAGCGACCGGAACCGCGCCAGGTACTGCTCCGCCACGGCGGGGTCTTCGTACGCAAAGAGCTCCGCAAGAACGAGCAGTGCCGAACGCTCTTCGCCGGCGACCTCGTTCCAGGAAACGCGTTGTGCGATCTCGTGCGCTTCCTGCAACTGCTCGGCGGCAAAGGCCCGCTCGCCGGTATTCTTTGCCAGCAACGCGCGATCGAGGAAACAGAGCACGCTCCAATGATCGGACGGGGCGAGGCGCGCGGCTTTTTTGAAGCCGCCGAATGCCGCCAGCTCGTTGCCCTCGAGTTCTTCGACCGCAGCCATGAAACGCGTTACCTGAAAACGCTCGAGCTGCAGTCCCGACGTCCACGCGAGCTCGTCGTAAGTGTGACGTACGCGTTCCGATGCATCGGCGATGGGAAGCTCGCGACACAGCAGAGCGAGCGTCAACAGAGCGTTCGCGCGAAAATATTCGTCAGGCACCTCGGCCGCATCGATCTCGTTGAGCGCCTTCTGCAACTCCTCGACCTGCCGCAGCACCTCTCCGCGGCGCAGCGCGACCCAAGAAAGCATGATGTGCGCGCGTGCACGGTTGTTGGGATCGGTCGACTTCAGCTGAACTCCGGCGGCCTCTTGCGCCTCGGCGTGTTCGTGCTGCATCCACGCGATCGCCGACTTATAATAGTAGGCCTCGTCGTAGAGGGGATCGCCGGCGGTAAGCTCGTTGATCGCCCGATTGATCAGGCGGCGACCCGCGACGAAGTCTCGCGTGTAGCCCATCGCGGCCCCGAGCGTCACGTCGCGCTCGATTCGGGCCGATGGACTGGCACCGGCGAAATCGGAGAGGAGCCCGATGACATCGAGGTAGCGGCGCTCGCGCATGGCGAGTCGAGCCGACGCTAAGAGCGCGTCTGCCGTCCTTTGTCCGCCAACTAATTCACGACAGCGCTCAAAGTCGGCGGCACGCAGGGCTCGCTCGAATTCGACGCCGTCGAAGCTTAGGCTGTGTCTAGCGTTCGTCAGCATTATCCCGATCTAGTTGTTAAGAGCGTAGACTATCGGCCCGGCGGCTGCCCGCCAGGCCGACCTTCTTCTAGGGTATAACCGTACTACCTTTGACCAAAAGACCTAATCTCGGATGCCTTCCTTAGTGAACGGACGGGGGTCCGCCGCCCACTGAATCACCACTATTGTGATGCATCTTCGTATGTTTCACTTGCTTCGAAGGCGGACCACCACCCACCGAGTCGTTTGTCTTGGGCGGCCCACCGCCTACCGAGTCCGTGTCCTGCTGGATCCGTCCGCCCGCCTTAGAGGGAGGGCCGCCTCCAACTGAATCCGTGTTGTGCAGGATCACTCCGCTCGCGTGAAAAGAGGGAGGACCGCCGCCGACAGAATCGGAGTCGTTGTGAACGTGAACAGCTTGGCTTGTGCTCGGGAGCATTGAACTGCCCTGCAGATTGCCGCCGGCGCAACCGCCGAGCAGCGCTGGCGCCGCAAGTACAATAACGAGCAAGATCGTACGCATCTCTCTGTTTTTCCCTTTCAGTGCCCTAAGCTGGCACAAGGAAGGCTGATAAGTAGTACGAATATACTAGTACGAAATCGCCTCCAAAGATAGATCTGCTTGGTAAACCATGCACCTCTCTTACAAGCCTAGCGGGCGCTCGCGTTGCCCTTCTGAATACGTTGAGAGGCGATTTTAACTAGGACCTCCCTGCCTTCACTTCTCGTTCAAAAACCTGCGCCTTTCCTCTAGTTGCTCTTTAAAAAGAGCTCACTTAGCGTCTGCCGTCAGGCGGCCGCCGGGCGCGGGATGCGTCCAGGGCAACCCGTTTCCGCGACGTTTGCCAATGCGGACCGGCCCACCGGGCTCGCGGACCGGCCCACCGGGCTCGCGGACCGGCCCCACCGGGCTCGGGGAGCTGCCCAAGCGTGGTCTCCTGGATCATCGGCGAGGTTTTAGATTTAGCGTCAACGCGGTCTGCAAACCGGCACTCTGGAGTTCGGCGCCCTAAGCCCCCGGCGCAGGGACTCAGAACTACGTTTCGCACGCACACCTCGAGTTCGTCAGCATCTTGCATTCTATTTAGGATTCGTTCGGCTTGCGCACCCTCGGTAACACCGATCGGCGGCCCAAGAGCGTCGCCAACTGCTTCAACTTCCAGCGGCGTCCGCTAGCGTTTACGACGATCGCCGCCGAGTACTCGTTGAATTCTTTCTGCCACCAGCGTCCGTCCGCACGTGTTCGTTGAACCGAATAGGGGCCAAGGTCGCCCGCGAATCCCTACGGAATACGGTGGCATGCATACGCAACGTTTAGCACTGCGCACCGTAGCTCTTGGGGCATCGCTCGCCTGCCTCGCAGCGTGCGGAGCGCCCGGAATCAGCCCGATGACGGCTCCCGGCGTAGCCACGCCCGGTACGCTCGCGCCAAAAGCGAAGACCGGCACCGTCTATACGTGCCAGAGTCAAACGCAGCTTCGTTGCCTCGTCTATGTGAACGGCAAGATCAAAAAAACGTTGAGTACCGGTTTAGTAAAGCCCGCCGGCGTCGTTGCGGGGGCGGACGGCCTCGTCTACATTGCCGACGAGGGCGCGAAGGCAATCCTCGTTTACTCGGCCGGGATGCAGAAGCAAATGCAGAAGCTCGGCGACGGCGCCAACGCGCCGGTCGACGTCGCGGTCTACAAAGACGAAGTTCTAGCGGCCAACGCCAAGAATGCGACGTTCTTCAAGAAAGGCGCAACGAAGCCGACTGCAACGCTAACCGCTTCCGGCGTCATGAAAGCCACCGGTGTCGCCTTCGACCCGTCGGGTAACTGTTATTTGAGCTTCGCTACGAAGTCCGCCGCCCAGGTCGACGAGTTCGCCGGCTGCAAAGGGAAAGGGCAAGATCTCAAAATCTCGCCGGGGTCGCCTTACGGAATCGCCTTCGACGGCAGCGGCAACCTCTACTATGCGACCATCTCGGGGTCGACTAACGGCGTTTATAAATGCAGCGGCGTGCAATCGTGCAAGCTGGCCTTCAGCGGATTTCATATCCCGCAGTATCTCAACTTCGGGCCGAAATTCACCGATGTTTGGGTGACCGATCTCGGGACCTATAGCCCAGGCCTGGCCTACCTCTATGAGTTCAATGCCGCCACTGGTAAAGAGCTTGCGAAAATTTCCGACGGCTTGAGCTTCTTTGCCCCGCCGGCGGGCGTGTCACCAGGTCCCGGCGCCCTCTAGACTATCGCCTCGCCGGCGTCGGCGAATGATGACATTGGGCCACAGGCATGTGGCCCTTCGCTTTTCGGAAGTGCGCTAACTCTTTAGCGCGCAAGGGACGCAAGCAATAAGAGCATGCCCGCGAGCGCCGCGACCGTCGCCGGCCCCGCCCACCGCGGCATGCGGTCAAAAAAGCGATTAACGACGGCAAGCCCGGTCGCCTTTCCAGCAGGTTCGTTCGTACGCATCGTGTTCTTATTCTACCCGATAACGGCGGTCATTCCGCATCGGGGATGTGATGGTCGGGCGGCTGCACGTGTTCGAACCAATAGATGCCGTGTTCGGACGGAACCTCGGTAAATTTCCGAGGCGCCGCAGTAAAGTCGAACGCACCGAGGGGCGAGGCCGCGCGCTTATCGCTGGCCGCTAGCCGCCCTAGTCCAAACGTATCCTCGACGAATTTTAGAATGCTTCCATGCTCGTATTGCGTGTGATCGACCTTTCCTTGCTTGGCATAGGGCGAGACGATCAGCATCGGCAGGCGTAGGCCGAGCCCATCGTAGTCGGCAAGCGGCGGCGGCTTCGGATCGTACCACCCGCCGTAGTCGTCCCAGAAGATAAAGATTGCCGTCGAGTCCCAATACTTCGACTCACCGACGGCATTGACCAGCGACGCCACCCACGACGGCCCCGTCTTGCTTGCGCCGCCTGCATGATCGGAGTTTTCCCAGGTCGGCGTGATCCAGCTGAGGGCGCGCAGCTTCCCGTGCTTCACGTCGCTGAAAAAATTGGTCTGGGGCGAGATGACGTCCTTTTGCCAATCCGATCCGAAATAGACGTGCTTGATGTTCTGGTAGGCGCTCCAAATGCCGCCGTCGCCGTACCAGAGCGGGGCGTAGTACGCCCAGGAGAGCCCGCCCTTGTCCATCTCGTCGCCGATCGTCTTGTCGTCCCAGCAGATCGGTATCGGCGGCCCGTACTGTCGCTGCTTGGTAATCGTCGAGACGAAATCGCTGCCCTCACCGGCGCAGCCCCACCAGCCCGTCGGGTAGTTAATCCCCGAGTCGGCCTGACCCGCGATGATGTACTGGTGCGAGATAAAGCTGCTCGCGTCGACGTTCGAGGCGTACATCTCGTCGGCGAGCAC
>DATAQH010000045.1:0-3013 GCA_036264815.1 Candidatus Cybelea sp. | reverse complement strand
GTATTGGCTGTCGCCCGCGGCAAACGCCGTCGAATTCTTGTTGAGATGACCGAAGATCGTGTCGCCTTCGAGCGAGAACGGGCCGCCGATTTTCTTACACTTCGGTTTGCACCCATGATAGACGTAAAGATCGGTCGGGATGCTGACGACGACCAGGTTCCCGTGTTCGTCGATATCGATACTTCCGTAGCCTTGCGTATTTGCGATTCCGGTCGCTGCGACGCCGGATCCCGAGCAGCCCGCGAAATAGATCAGCACCGACGCGTACGAGGAGTTAAAGCCCGAGCCCCAGCAGTTCCCTTGCCGGTCCATCGCGACGCCGCCCACCGCGTAAAGGTTCGGATTGGTCAGGTTCTGAGTGCACCCGCCGCTCACGGTGCAGAGCGAGATGCTCCCCGGTCCGTAGAGATCGAAGATGTTGGCTACCGCGATCGTTCCGTGGATCGCATCGTTGGCCGCAGCACCGGTCGGCTGGCCGTACGGGTCGGCGATCGTTGCCGCCCACGGGCCGCACATTCTCGTACCCTTGTAGATCAGGACCTCGTTGGGGATTTCAAGCGGAATGAGCAAATTGCCATTGCCGTCTACCGCGATGTCGTTGACCGATGCGTAGGGATTGTACACGTTGCAGAGCGGCGGTCCGTTCTTGCTGTTGTCGAGCGGGTAGCCGTAGACGTAAGGGCTGAAAAACTGGGCGACGTAGATACCGGATCGCGCCTTTGCCGGTGCCGGGCGTCCGTGAACCGCCGTCGTTGCGATGATGGGCCGGCCGGTGCGCGTCTCGCCCAGGGCTTGCCGAATCGAGTCGGCGGGCGCAAGTGCGCCGCTGCCGCCGCAGCCGGTAAGGAGAGCGAGCGCAAATGCGGTACCGAATGCCCGCGATCTGTAAGACATAGACCTTCCCTCCGATCGTAACGGAAGGATTATAGTCAATTCTGCAGCCAAGATTTATGGGCATTGCCTACCTATATTGGCCAGACCGGCGATCCACCGCACTGCGTTGGACGCGAGCACGAATTGGCGTGCGTGCGCGCGCTGTTCCACGATGCAGCGCTGGGCATCGGGTCGCTGACGATCTTTAACGGAGCAAGCGGAAGCGGGAAGTCTCGCCTGCTTCACGAGTGCATGAAGATCGATGCTCCGGTAGAGAAGCTGCGCGGCTGGTGCAGCGCCGCACCGCTTCCCGGGCAGGACCTGCGCTCGCAGGTCAAAGATCTGCCGGCCCTCGTCAAGCACCGGCCGGTCGCGCTCCTGGTCGACGACGCCCACCTCGGAACGCCCGACGATCGCAAGACCCTCGAATCCCTCGCCTGCATGACCCAGTTCCACAGATTTGCGCTCGTCGTGACCTCCTCCGACGAGGATGAGACCGCCCGGTGGTGCCCGCGCGGAGCTCGCTGCCTCAGCGTCGGCCCCCTCGTTGAGGAAGCGATCGAGTTGCTCGTCCGCGGGCTGCTGAAACCGCACGCCCCGATCGGCGGCAACGTGCTGCGCGAGATCGTTCGTACGGCGCAAGGCAATCCGCGAGTGGCGATAGAGTTGGCGGAGTGTGCGGCACGCGCGCCCGAACCCCAATCGCTCGTGGCGCCGAGCGCCCGCGCGAAGCTGCAGGAGGCTCGGCGGCTGCTCTCCCCCGCGGCATACGATACGCTCTTGCTGTGCAGCGCTCTCGGTGAGCGTTTCGACGAAAAGCTGATCGCGAGCGTCTCGCAGCGCCCGAAACGGACGGTGGTTGCGGCCTTGCAAGAAGCCTGCGACGCAGGTTTGCTCTGCGAGGATGCCGCATCGCGAGGCGCATTCTTTTTCCGCCACGCGGCCGTCAGGAAGGCTGCGTATCTTTCGATGATCTCACCAAAGCGAAGGCTCCTGCACGAGCACATCGCGCGGCGCCTGACCGACGACAACGGAGGGCTTGCCGATGTGGCGCTTCTGGGCTACCAACTCGACGCGTTAGGAAATCACGCACGCGCTGCGGCCTCACTTACCGAGGCGGCGAGACGCCTCGCCGCAGCCCGAGATTTTTCCGGAGCGGCCGATGCATACGAACGTGCCGCCTCGCGCCTCGACGCCGGCAGCGGCGAATGGTTCGACGTAACGCACGCGCTCGCGGAGTCTTGGGAGAAGATCGGCAAGTACGTCCCGATTATCAAGCTCGTCGAGACGATGCGCTCGAAGCCCGGTTTTGGAGCAAACCCGAAGGCCGCGCAGACGCTCAGTTTCTTGTTCTATTCTTATCTCAACGAATGCAATTGGGATGCCGCTGCGAGCGTCGCGGAAGAAATGAAAGCGCTGCGAGGATCGGATACATCGGAGGCGGCGACCAAGGCGCGCCTAGTACTGGCGTATGCGTACGCGCATGAGGGCCACCGACCCGAAGCGGCGCACCTGATGCGCGGAATCAATTTCCGGGCGCTGCGCAGCGCCGAATCGCGCTGGCGCCACCATCTCGCGATTTTGGCGCTCGACGCCCTACGTAAACCGCTGAGCGTCTTGCTTGCGAGGGTCGATCGCGCGGCCGAGTTGGGCCGTAAGGTCGGGGTCGCCGCCGTCGCGTACGCATACACGGAAGGCGTTGAGCTCGCGCTTTGTCACGGCGACCTGGCGTCGGCACAAAAGTATCAGCGGCGCGCGACGGAGTTTGCCGAGCGCAACACGCGGGGAGTCGCGAAGCTGCCTCAGGAACTCGTCAAGAACGCCGCGCGTCTCAGCCTTTGTGCGGGGAGGCTGGCCGATGCGCGCGCGCTGCTCGTCTCAAACCTTCGGTGGCGCGACGCGGGGAGGTACAACGAGGCGTACCACGCCGGCATCGGCGTCTTCGTCGGCTTGCGCACCGGCGATCCTTCTATGGTCGACGCATTCTTTGACCCCGAGCTTCTTACTAGCGCGGTGGCGAAGGGCGAAGCGGAGCTCTGTGGCTTGCTGCTGCCGGGTTTTGCCGAAGTGATGACCGTGCGCGGAATGGCGGGCGCGTTGCGTGACGCTCTGCGCGCCTGCGTGGAACGCGGGATCGTCG
>DATAQH010000010.1:0-14409 GCA_036264815.1 Candidatus Cybelea sp. | reverse complement strand
CCGAAGTCGTAGCGCCGCCGTCGCACGTGATTACGGATATTTCCAACGGGCGGCTCGCTTCGGTCGCATGGGTAACGCCGACGGGCAAAGCGTCCGATCACGCCAACATCACCAACGGGACCGGACCTTCATGGGTCGCCTCGGTCGTCAATGCGCTGGGCGAGAGCCAATACTGGGACAACACGGTCATCTTCGTCGTTTGGGACGATTGGGGCGGCTGGGCCGATCACGTTTCACCGCCGGTCTACAACTCGTACGAGCTCGGCTTCCGCGTGCCGGTGATCGTCATCTCGCCATACAGTAGGAAAGGCTACGTCTCGCACGTCCAGCACGAGTTTGGCAGCATCCTGAAGTTCACCGAAGAGGCCTTCGATCTGGGATCGCTCGGCTCGACCGACGTGCGCTCGGACGATTTCGCCGATTGCTTCCAGTTTGCGCGCAAACCGCGCGCCTTCACGAAGATTCCCGCACCGCTTGGAGCCGGCTATTTCTTGCACGAACCGGTGGGGAACGAACCCCCCGACGACGACTAGAGCTCTAACGCCACGGCGACCGCGCCGTCTTCCGTCCACTCCGCACCCAGCGCAGTGACCGCGTCGTATTTATCGCCGAGCTGCGCGCGCAGCGCGGCGACCATTCGATCGTACTCTTGCTGCTCGGTGTGCTCGCGGCCGGCCTCGAGCGCGGTGAGCCTGCTATCGACGTACCCGAGCAACATCGCGGCGCGTTCGCGGTTGACCTTCTCGCGCCGCCCGTGCTCGGGCTGCAGTGCGCCGATCGCGGCGATGTGCTGCAGGATGTAAACCGTCAGCACGGTCAGCTTGAACTCCCTGGCGATGACGAGCGCGTCGGCCGCGTGGGCGCGAGCGTCGTCGAAGCAGTCCATAACGACGAGATATGCCGCCATGTTGCAGAGGTCGATCGCGACGGAGCGGCGATTGTGCCACGCTTCGTGGCCGGCCCGAGCCTCCTCGGCCCGCTGCAGCGCGGCGGCGGTATCGCCCGTCGCAAACTCGATCTCGGCGAGATTTCCGGCGATCGATGCCGCCGGCCGCTCGAGGTTGAGGGCGACGTAATATGTCAGCGCCTCCGCGTAGCTTAAGCGCGCGCCTTCGACGTCGCCGCAGCGCGACCGCAGCGTACCGAGATCGCCGAGCACGACGGCCTGCAGGCGCCGGACGTCGAGACGTTGCGAATCCTCGAGCGCCGCCTGCAAGAACGCCTCCGCCTCGGAAGTGCGTCCCAGCGCTCCCGCGGCGACGCCCGCCGCCTGCCGCGCGCGCGCCATGTGGACCTCGTCGAGACCAGTCAACGTGAGCGCGCGTTCCGCTCCATTGAAAGACGCGGCGTACTCACCAAGCGCGCTGCACAGCTCGGAGTCGGCAATGTAAAGAAGGGCGGCGGTTTGGGATGAGATTTTCTCGCCGAGCTTCGAGAGCGCCAGCCGAACCCAGTTGCGGCCCTCGACCGGCGCGATCGAGTACCAGACGCGCGCGAGCGCGCCGGCAAGCTCGCATCCGGTCTGCAAATCTTGCTCTTCGACCAGCGCCCAGCCCAGCGCGGCGCGGCAGTTGTCGAGCTCGGCGTTGGCATCGCGGAACCACGTACGCTCGTCGGCCGCATACCAGTCCCGATCGAGCCGCTGCGCAACGCGCAAGCAGCTGCGTGCGTGGCGTTTCGCGATGGCTTCGCGCTCGCCGCGGCCGGCGAGCTTGTCGTGCGCGAACTGCCGGGTGGCTTCCAGCATGTGGTAGCGCGCTTCGCCGCGAGAAAAATCCACCATAATCATCGACTGCGCGATCAGCGCCGAGAGCAGCTCCAAGATGTCGTCGCCCGCGAGCGTTCCATCGGCGCAGACCGTCGTCGCGGTATCCAAGTTAAAACTGCTGGCAAATATCGCTAGGCGGTCGAAGAGCAAGCGTGCTTGCGAGGAGAGGAGCACGTAACTCCACTCGATCACCGCGCGCATCGTTTGATGGCGCGGCAGTGCTGCGTGATCGCTGGGAATCAGCAGATCGAAGATCCGGTCGAGCCGTTCGGAAATCTGCCAAGGGGAAAGAACCGTAGCGCGCGCGGCTGCCAGCTCGATCGCGAGCGGCAGACCGTCCAGCCGCCGGCAGATGTCGATGATCGGCGCGACGTTCTCTTTGGTCACTGTAAAGCGCGCGTCCGAGGCCCCAACGCGGTCGACGAAGAGCGCGATCGCCCCATACTTCAACGCCTCCTCGGGCGCGACCAGATTCTCCTCGGGCACCGAGAGCGAGGGCAAGCGATAGACGCGCTCGCCCGTGATCTTCAGCGCCTCCCGGCTCGTCGTGAGGAACGTCACCTTCGTGCATTCCCGCAGGATCGAGCCCGCAACGCGACGTGCTTGGTCGATAACGTGCTCGCAGTTGTCCAAGACGAGCAGGAGCTGCTTCTGCGAAAGATGCGAAAGCAGCGTCGTCAGCAACGGCGTCTTTGCCGACTCCTGAATACCGAGGGCGTTGGCCAGCGCGTGCGCGACGCGATCGGGATCGTTGAGCGGTGCGAGCTCGACGAACCAAACGCCGTGGGGAAAATCGTTGACGAGCTGGGTCGCAACTTCAATTGAGACCCGCGTCTTGCCGGCGCCCCCGGTTCCGACGACGCTGACCATCGGCGAACTCTTGACGAGCTGGCGTATCTCCGCCACGACGTCGTCGCGGCCGAGAAACGAGGTCAGCTGCCGCGGCAGGTTGTGACTTGGAGTGCTTTCTTGTTCTTGCAGGCGCAGGCCGCGCGCGCGCCGTGCCGATTCTTCGAGCGCTGCCCGCGCTTCCGGCGGCAGGCGCAGGGCTTCCGCGAGGCGCTCGAGCGTTTTCGGGTACGGAACCTTGCGATAGCCGCGTTCGAGCGCGCTGACGGCCTGAACGCTGACCAACGCGCGATCCGCGAGCATCTGCTGCGAAAGGCCGGCCTGCACTCGGAAGTTTTTGAGCAGCGATGCTAGCTCGAGTGCAGCCGACCTTTCGTCAGAAGCGATCTTTGATTCCACCGAGGAAGGCCTTCGTGCCGCTCGGCGTCAGTTCTTTGCGTTCGTTACCGAAGCGCTAAGCCAACGTGCTAGAGCGGTTCCGGCGCGACTCCAAACGGCGGGCTGCTCGAACCGCCCACACTCAACGTACAGGTAATCGAGCCCTTCTTGCCCCGCCTGCGTTCCTGGCCGGCCGTTACTGGAATGCCGCAGATATATCCGTCTAGATCGGCCACCCACAGATCCTTACTGTGGTAATCGAAATTCATGTTCAGCGGCTCTTCGATATCGGGTTGGGAACCGGATGGACCGCCGACGACGTACGGCTTGCATTTCGACGTCCCCTGACAGCGGTAGATCGTCTTGGCTTCGGTATCGATGTAATAGAAATTGCCGGACTGATCGAACGCTAGGCCGCCCGCGAGTTGGAGACCGCTGACGAGCAGCGTTCCGGGTTCGTTGCAGCCGGTAAACTCCACGATCGACCCGCCCGAGGCAGAATTGAAGCTCCAGAAACAGTTGCCCTGATGGTCGACGGCGACGCCCATTCCTTCGACGCTCGCGGCGCCGTACGTCAGGACGCGGTTCGGGGTAACCTGGCGGTTCAGGTAGATGCTGACGCTTCCGGTCGCTCCGCTGGTCGTGCTCTTATTCGATACGGCCACGAGGTTGCGGTCGGGCGCCAGGGCGATGTTGACCGGCAGTTCGTTGTAGTCGGTAAGCGACGAGGTGGGGCCCTTCAGCTTCGTCTTCTTCGACCGGTAGATGAGAACGTTGTTGTCGCCCTCGTTGGCAACGTAGAGCCAGCCGTTTTGCGTCGTCATCGCGCCTTGAGGTTCCGAGAGTCCCGGGAAGTTCTGGAGGAAATTCAGATTGAGCCCGCTCTGGCCCTGGCGCTGGTAAATGCTGACGTCGTTGCCGTACATCTGGGTCGTGAAGACCACGCCTCCGCCCGATTTCTTGTGATGCGCGGGTGACAACTCGGCACGAGCCATCGTCCCTGACGCTGCGGGAAGGCTCGAGCTAGAGCCGCTGCTGCAGCCGCCCAGCAAAGCAACCAATGCGAGCGCGCCGATCGGTAAACGGCCGATTGTACGAAAAGGCATAGCTTCCACTCTTTCCAACATCTGCGATTTCATCCCTAGAGGAACGTCCTATCCTAGAAAAACGTGCCCGCCTCGCATCTACCGAGATCGATGCGAGACGAGCACGTCGCGAAGCTCCGTAACGACTAGATGGAGTTTGTGATATCGAGAGCGGCCCAGCCGACGGTCTTGCCCTTCTTATTGTTGAAAGAGAAGGTCGCCGTGCAGGAACCCGCCGTCGCGCCGGCCGTCACCGTCCACTCGTCGCCCGAGCCTTGGGTAACGGTCGCGATGCCGGAAGCGCCGCCGCAGGTGTCGACCTCGCCGAGCGTGCCCTTCTTGTTTTTGGGCGTACGAACGGTCACGGTGTCCGGACCAGTGCTCGAGGCCGTGAAGTCGACGCTGCAAGGCGTCACGCGCACGCCGCCGTGCGCCGGACAGTGTCCTTTAACGTCGGGATTGACGATCGAATGGACCGATGAAGAGCCGCCGACTGCCGCTGCTGGATTAACCGCCTGTGATCCGCTGCAACCCGCGAGCACTGCGGCCGCCACCGCAGCAACCATACCGGCCGACAGCAACCGGGGCGAAAACTGAGTATGTAGCAAGTTTCTATTCTCCTCGATGTAGAGTAACGGGAGGGGCCCTCTTAGGACGGGCCCCTCACGACCACGCAGGAGAATGGTAACACCTTGGAAACGCCTTGAAATCATGCAGTAGGCAGTGTGTTAGGAACTGTGTGAGTAACCGGAGAGCGGGGAGAAGGCCGCTTGCCGGAAGGCGGCTTTCGGCGACCCGATTGCCGACCCGTTTATAAGGTAGGCGAAGGCACGGCTTGATGCCATCGGGGTTGCCCGCCAGGTTCGCAATGGCGCCCCGAACGGGGATGGCGTCCAGCGACCGGTCGCTCATTCGACCTCACGGCGGCTCGCTCGCGCATCTTTAGCGCCGCAGCGAGCGCAGCCGCTTGATGATACGCGGCGTGGGACAGAGGGTGTTGACCGGACACTCGGGACAGCGCGGGGTGGGCGCCTTGCAGATCTGCCGGCCGTGCAGAATCAGCCAATGCGATGCGTCGCCCCACTTATTCTTTGGGACGAGCCTTGTGATGTCGTCTTCCACCTGCCGGGGCGTCGTCCCGAGCGTGAGCCCCAGGCGATGCGAGACGCGAAAGACGTGCGTGTCGACGGCCAGCGCCGCCTCGTGAAAAGCTGCGGCCATCACGACGCTCGCGGTTTTGCGGCCGACGCCGGCGAGCGATTCGAGCGCCTCTCGCTCGTGCGGCACGCGGCCGTCGAAACGTTCGACCAGATCGCGCGCGCAGGCGACGATGTTTTTGCTCTTCATCCGGAAGAAGCCCGTCGACTTGATGATGCGCTCGACGTCGGCGAGATCGGCGCGCGCCAGCTTCGCGGGCGTTGGGTACTTCGCGAAGAGTGCCGGGGTCGTCATGTTCACCCGCACGTCGGTCGTCTGTGCCGAGAGTATTACCGCGATCAACAGTTCGAAGTCGCTGCCGTATTCGAGTGCGGTCACCGCCGCAGGGTAGGTCCGCTCGAGAATCGCGAGCTCTTCGAGCGCAACCGTACGCGTAACTTTCTTCGTCGGAAACGGGATGCGTGGCACGACCCATTCTTTCTTTTAAATTCGCGTTAAGTCCCTTGCGCAGTGCGCGGCAGGATATCGCGACGCGCTGCGGACCTCTTACTCGATGCACGCCGCGAGGAGACTCACGCTACTCGCAGTCGCGGCGGTCGCCGGGTGCGCTCCCGGTCTTCCGGTTCTGCAGACGGCCTACCCTCGAGCATCTCGCGCGGGAGAGGCTCTGCAGCGCGACACGTTCCCCGGATTGGGAAAGATCTCGCACGTCGTCATCGTCATTCAGGAGAACCGCTCGGTCGACAATTTATTTCAGTTTCTGCCGGGCGCCAACACGCAGTCCTACGGATACAACTCGGTGGGACAGCAGATCGCTCTGATCCCGGAGCCGTTGACCGCGCCCTACGATCTGGGGCACAAGCACAAGTCTTGGCTCACCGATTACAACTCGGGAGGGATGAACGGCTGGGACCAAGAGGCCGTGGCCTGCAAAGTGCCTAGCGGCTGCCCTCCTAAAAACGTCGCCGCGTATGCGTTCGTGCCGCAATCTGAGGTTGCGCCTTACTATACAATGGCCGAGACGTACGCCTTCGCCGACGAACTCTTCGAGACCAATCAAGGTCCGAGTTTTCCCGCGCATCAGTATCTCGTTAGCGGAACATCGACGATCGCCGACCGCTCGACGCTGCGCGCTTCGGAAAACCCGCTGACCGCGCTGGGTAAATCGACCGGCGGATGCGACTCGCCCGCCGGCTCGCTCGTAACGCTGATCGACGACGAGGGCCGCGAGGATCAATCGACCTACCCGTGCTTCGATCGCAACTCGCTGATGGAGAGCCTAGATAACGCCGGCCTAAGCTGGCGCTATTACGAAGCGCACACCGGCGCCGGATTCTGGAAGGCGGTCGATGCGATCGAACCGATCTGGCTCGACAAAGCCCTCTTTCACGGCGACGTCGTCGCGCCGTCATCGCAGATTCTCAGCGATATCGCTAACGGGCAGCTCGCGAGCGTATCGTGGGTAACGCCGACCGCCGCGGCCTCCGATCACGCGGTCTACACCGACGGGTCGGGCCCCTCGTGGGTCTCTTCGGTCGTCAACGCCATTGGAAAATCGTCCTATTGGAGTTCAACTGCGGTCTTCGTCCTCTGGGACGATTGGGGCGGGTGGTACGATCACGTGACGCCCTATGCGATCTATAATTCGTACGAGGTCGGCTTTCGAGTACCGCTGATCGTCATCTCGCCGTATGCGCGTCCCGGATTTATCTCGCACCGGGTGCACGAGTTCGGCAGCATTTTGAAGTTCGTCGAGCGCAGCTTCGGCTTGCCCTCGCTGCACACGACAGACTTGCGCTCCGACGACCTCGTCGATTGCTTCGACTTCGCTGAAAATCCGCGGCCCTTCACGGCGATCGCTGCTCCGTTGAGGGCGACGTATTTCTTGCGCCAGGCGCAGTCGATGCAGGATCCCGACGACGACTTCTAATCTTGCAGCGCGACGCCGCCAGCGTCGCTCGAAATGAGCCCGTCGCGTTCGAGCGCCGCAACGACTTCCCGCAGCTCTGCGTTGCTGCGGCCCGCCAGTTGCGGCCGCACCGCGCGCGTGAGATCGAGCAGCGAGATGCGCTGCCCCGGCGGCAGCTCCCGTAGACGGTCGATGATCCGCCCGCGCGCGAAGCGCCGGCTCTGCTCGAACGGAATCGCGGCCTGCGGAGCGGGGTGCTTCACATTCGCCGCGCGCGCGAGTTCGAGCGCGGCGGCGTCGATCGGTGCGGCGCTGCAATCGACGCGCAGCGGACAGAGCAAACATTTCGGCGCCCGTGCCGTGCAGAGCGACGCTCCCAGATCCATCAATGCCGAGTTCCAATCGTGTGCGCGACCGCGCGGCACGAGCGCGCGCGCGCGTTCGTCGAGCCGAGCGGCGCTCGCCGCGGGCGGATGCTCGATTCCGAAGAAAAGCCGGTGGACGATGCGGCGCACATTCGTATCGACGGGCGCGTCGTCGAGGTTGAATGCAAAGGTGCGAATCGCGGCGAGCGTGTACGGCCCCACGCCCGGTAGAGCTCGCAGCGCCGCCGCGCCGGCGGGCAGCGTCCCGCCGTGATCGCCGACGACCGCGCGCGCAAGGCGGTGTAAGCGAACCGCCCGCGAGTTGTAGCCGAGTCCCTTCCACTCGCGCAAAACATCGGCCAGCGGCGCTCCCGCAAGCGAGGCGAAGTCCGGGAAGCGTTCGACGAAGGCTTCGAACCGCGGCACGACGCGGTCGACCTGCGTCTGAGCGAGCATGAACTCGCTCACGACCGTGCGGTAGGGGCTGCGCACCGTTCGCCAGGGCAGCGACGCGCGGCCGTGCCGTCCAAACCACCGCAAAAGTCGCATCCGGAGGCCCGCCGCGGAGGCCGTCGTCACCATGGTTGCCTGCGCTTCGCCGCTTTTGTGGGGAACGCTCTCATTTGGGCGAAGCCATAGGCTATGAGTACACCACGTCAGTTTGATGCCGTCGTCATTGGTGCCGGGCCGGGCGGCTACCACGTTGCGATTCGGCTCGGTCAGCTGGGCAAGAAGGTTCTGTGCGTCGACCGCGACGAGGTCGGCGGCGTGTGTTTGAATTGGGGATGCATCCCGACTAAAGCCCTGCTTCACGTCGGTGAAGTCATCCGCCACATCGAACGCGCCGACGTGCTCGGGCTGACGGTTGCGAAGCCGGAAGTAGACCCGCAAGGCGTCGCGAAGTTCAAGAACGAGGTCGTCGCAGCGAACGTGGGCGGCGTCAAGACGCTCTTCAAAGCCAACGGCGTCGAGTTCGTTCGTGGTGAAGCTTCCTTTAAGTCGCCGACCGAGATCGTCGTGAAACGCGACGGCGGGCAAAGCGAGAGCGTAAAGGCCGAGTACGTCGTCATCGCGACCGGCTCTGCGCCGGTCGACGTCAAGGCGTGGCCGCGCGACGGAAAAGTCATCATCAACTCCGACGACGCGGTTAAGCTCGAGCGCGTCCCGAAGAAGCTGCTCGTCATCGGCGGAGGCGTCATCGGCCTCGAGTTTGCAACGGTATACGGCCGTTTGGGCGCAGAGGTCCTTGTCGTCGAGATGATGCCGCAGATTCTCACGGGCACCGATCTCGAAATCGGCAAGACGCTCGGACGCATCCTCAAAAAGCAAGGCGTGGAGATCATGCTCAACACGAAGGTCGTCGGACTGCAACGCCAGGGCGAAGCCGTGAAAGCGACGCTCAACGGCGAAGGCACGAGCGGCAAAGACGAGACCCGTGAGTTCGACATGGCGCTCGTTGCCGTCGGCAGGCGTCCGGTTACCGACAATCTCAATCTCGCCGCGGCCGGACTCTCGACCGACGACAAAGGCTTCCTCACGACCGATCAGCAGCAGCGAACGAAGGTACGCAACGTCTTCGCGATCGGCGACGTTACCGGCGCGCCGCTGCTCGCGCATCGCGCGATGAAACAGGGCGTGGTTGCGGCGGAGGTGATCTCTGGCGACAAGTCCGCCGCCTTCGACCCGGTCGCCGTTCCCAACTGCGTTTACACCGATCCCGAAGTCGCGACGGTCGGCCTTTCCGAAGAGGAGGCGAAAGCCGCCGGCTACGAGGTCCGCATCGGAAAGTTTCCGCTCGCGGCCAGCGGTCGCGCGCGCACGATGAACGAGAGCGAGGGTTTGCTCAAGCTCGTCGGCGATGCGAAGAGCGATCTGCTCCTGGGGATGCACATCGTCGCGCCGCAGGCCGAGTCGCTGATCGGCGAAGGCGTCATTGCGCTCGAGATGGGTGCGACGCTGGAAGACGTGGGACTCTCGGTGCATCCGCACCCGACGTTGACCGAAGGCATCATGGACGCGGCCGAAGCATCGCACGGCAAAGCGATCCACATCGTCAATCCCAAGCCAAAGACACCGGTGGCCGCAAGGTGAGCTCCGTGCGGCTGCTCGATCTGGGTCTGCGCCCGTACCGAGAAGTGTGGGAGCTGCAGCGCCGCGTCCACGGCGCCGTACGAGATGGGCGCGAGCCCGACACGTGGATCCTCGTCGAGCACCATCCGGTCGTCACGCTCGGACGCCGGGCGAAGCGTGAAAACCTGTTGCTCTCCCCTGAAGCGCTGGGCGCTCGCGGCATCGACCTCGTCGAGATCGAGCGCGGCGGCGACGCCACCTATCACGGGCCGGGGCAGCTGGTCGTGTATCCAATTCGTCGCCTCGAACGGTTTCGGGAAGTGGTGCCCTTGGTGAGATCTCTGGAAGACGCGGCCATCGATTGCTGCGCGCGGTTCGGCGTCGCGGGTGTTCGCTGGAGCGAACCCGCCGGCGTTTGGGTCGGGGATAAGAGCATCTGCGCAATCGGCCTCGCAGTCAAACGCATGGTTTCGATGCACGGCCTCGCGCTCAACGTCGCGACGGATCTGCAATACGATCGTCTGATCAATCCCTGCGGGTTGAGCGATCGGGGGATTACCTCGCTGCGTGCCGAGACGGGGCGCCCGGTGACGGTTGCCGAGGTGAAGCCCGTGTTGCTCGAAGCGCTGTCGCGCACGTTCGGCGTCTCGTTCGTCGCGGAACGGATGGTCGCGTGATCGAGGTCGATTTGGTGAGGAAGCCGGCCTGGCTGCGGGTCTCGCTGCCGAGCGGACCCGACTACGAGCGGGTCAAGGCGCGGGTCAACGAGCTCTCGCTTCATACAGTCTGCAAGGAAGCAGCCTGTCCGAACATGGCGGAGTGTTGGGGCGCCGGCACGGCAACGATCATGATTCTGGGTGATCTCTGCACCCGCGGCTGCCGCTTCTGCAATGTCAAGACGGGCAACCCGCGCGGCGAGGTCGACTGGATGGAGCCGATCCGTGTCGCCGAAGCCGTCCGCGACCTCGGCTGGAAGTATCTGGTCGTTACCGCGGTCGACCGCGACGACCTCGCCGACGGCGGCGCGCTGATTTTCGCCAACACCGTGCGCGCGATCCACGAGCGCGTGCCCGGGGCGCGCGTCGAGATCCTCAGCGGCGACTACCGCGGCGACCTGCGCGCCGTCGACATCGTCGTCGACGCCAAGCCCGACGTCTTTGCGCACAATCTCGAGACCGTACGACGCCTCACGCCGCACGTGCGCGATAAGCGCGCGAGCTACGATCAGTCGCTGCGCGTTCTCGCACACGTCAGAGCGAAGGCCCCCGAGCGCTATACGAAGACCTCGATCATGATCGGGCTCGGGGAGCGCCTCGACGAGATCGAGACCGCGATGGATGATGCGCGGGCCGTCGGGGTCGACATCTTCACGATCGGCCAGTACCTGCAGCCCACGAAGAAGCACCTTCCGGTCGTCGAGTTCATCACGCCGGAGGCATTCAAGCAACTAGGCGATCTCGGCGCGAGTAAGGGGTTCCACCAGGTCGTCTCGAGCCCGCTCTCCCGCAGCTCGTATCACGCCGAACAAGCATTCTAACCCTTCGACGTGCTCAGGGTGACAAAGCGATAAGCTAGGCCTGACAATGTGCCGATGAGGTGCAACCGCCCGTAATCGCCCCCGGTTGGTACGGCTAGCGTGACGAAGGCATTCCTAACCCGACCGGTCCTCGCGGCGGTCTGCTCCTTAATCATTCTGATCGGCGGCCTGGTCGTGATGCCCACCCTGCCGCTCGCTCAGTACCCGCAGATCGCACCACCCGTGGTCACGATCAGCGCGTCGTACGTGGGCGCGGCCCCGGAGGCCGTCGAGGCGCAGGTGACGACCCCGCTCGAGCAGGCCGTCAACACGGTGCAAGGCCTGCGGTACATCAGCTCGCAGAGCACGCAGGGCGTCTCGACGATCACGTGTACCTTCACGCTCGAAACCGATCTCGACATCGCCGCCGCCGACGTGCAGAACTCGGTGCAGTCGGCGATCGGCCAGCTGCCCCAGACCGTCCAGCAAGTCGGCGTTCAGGTCACCAAGAACTCGGGCTCCTTCGTCATGGGCATCGCCCTCACGTCGAGCTCCGCGAAGTACGATACGCTCTTCTTGAGCAACTACGCGCAGCTCAACATCGTCAACGATCTTTCGCGCACCCCGGGCGTCTCGCAGGTCCGCATCTTCGGCCAGCGCCAGTACGCGATGCGCATCTGGGTCAATCCGATCAAGCTCGCGGCGCAGGGCCTCGACGCCGGCGACGTGGTCACCGCGCTGCAGGAGCAGAACGCCGAGGTTGCCACCGGCAGCATCGGCTCGACGCCGGAGTCGAAGGATCAGCCCTACACGTATACGGTCAACGCTCTGACGCAGCTCTCGAGCCCCGACGAGTTCTCGAACATCATCCTGCGCTCGAATCCCAACGGCGGCTACACCCGCCTGGGCGACGTCGCGCGGGTCGAGCTGGGGGCGGTCGACTACAGCACGTCGCTGCGCTTCACCGGCAACAGCAACGTCGTCGGCCTGGGCGTTCTGCAGTACCCGACGGCCAACGCGCTCCAAGTCTCTAAGGGCGTGCTCGCCGAGATGGAGCAGCTCTCGAAGCAGTTCCCGTCGGGCATCCACTACACCGTGGCATTCAATACGACCGACTTCGTCGCGGAGTCGGTGAAGGAAGTCGTCACGACGCTGCTGCTTTCGATTCTGCTCGTCGTTCTCGTCATCTACGTTTTCTTGCAGAACCCGAAGTCGACGATGATCCCGGCGGTAACGATTCCCGTCTCGCTGATCGGCACGTTCTTCGTGATGAAGATCTTCGGTTTCACGATCAACACGATCACCTTGTTCGGGTTGACCCTGGCCACGGGACTGGTCGTCGACGACGCAATCGTCGTCATCGAGAACATCGCGCGCCATATCGAGCTGAACAAAGGACGCCAGAGCGGCGTCGCCAGCGCCGCGCAGGCGATGCGCGAAATCCAGAGCGCCGTCGTGGCCTCCTCGCTCGTCCTGCTGGCGGTGTTTATCCCGGTGGCGTTCTTCCCCGGCACGACGGGCCTGCTCTACAAGCAGTTTGCGCTGACGATCGCCGCCGCGATCACGATCTCGCTCTTCCAGGCCTTGACGCTCGCGCCGGTGATGTCGGCGCGTCTGCTCACCGGTGACGTCGAGTCGAAGTTCATCTTCTTTCGCTGGTTCAACGCCGGACTCGCGCGCTTCCGGCGCTGGTACGCAGGCGAGCTGCCGAAAGCGATCCGTTACCGCTGGCCGGTGATGGGCGTCTTTGCGCTCGCGCTCTTGGCCACGCTCTTCATGTTCGTGAAGACGCCGACCGGCTTCATTCCTAGCGAGGACCAAGGCTACTTTATCGTGCTCGTTCAGGCCCCTGAAGGCACGTCGCTCGCCGGCGAGACGGCGATCTCCGAAAAAGCGGAGGCGATCATTCGCAGCCAGCCGCAAGTGAAGTACCTCTTCGATATCGGCGGCTTCAGCTTCACCGGCGCCGCGCCAAACCGCGGCATCATGTTCTGCCTGCTCAAGCCGTGGGGCCAGCGCAAGGGTCCCGGCGACGGAATCGACGCCGTCATCGGGCGCATTAACTTCGCCTTCTTCAAAGAGATCCCGCAGGCACAGCTCTACGCGCTCAATCCGCCCGCGATCAACGGTGTCGGCAGCTTCGGCGGCTTCCAGTTCGAGCTCGAGGACCGCGGCAACGCCGGGCTTCCCGTGCTGATGAAGACCTCGTATGCCATGATGGGCGCGGCCGCGCAGGATCCGCGCCTGCAGAACGTCTTCACGCAGTTCCGCATCAACTCGCCGCAAGTGCAGCTGAACATCGACCGCAACAAGGCCAAAGCGATCGGCATCTCGTTGAGCGACATCTTCGATACGCTCGAGGTTCAGCTTGCCTCGCTGTACGTCAATAACTTCACGTATCTCAACCGGTCGTGGCAGGTCGACGTGCAGGCAGAGGAACCGTTCCGCAACCGCGTTTCGTCGCTGCAGAACCTCTATGTCAGCTCCGGATCGGCGGCAAACAACATTCCGACCGGCACGAATCCCTTTGCAACGGCGCCGCCGGGTTCGGCGACGACCAGTACCAACGCAACGGGAACGGTGATGACGCCGCTAAGCACGCTCGTGCAGATGAAGCAGGTGCTCTCCGCGCCGGTCATCACGCACTACAACCTCTATCGGAACGTCGAACTCAACGGCAACAATGCCCCCGGGCACGGCTCGGGTGAAGCGATCACCGCGATGCAGGAGATCGCACAAAAAGTCATGCCTGCCGGAATGAGCTTCGAGTGGTCGGGGCTGCAGCTCGACGAGATCGCAGCGGGAAGCTTGAGCACGATCATCTTTGCGCTCGGCCTCGTCTTCGTCTTCCTGGTGCTTTCGGCCCAGTACGAGAGCTTCATCGATCCGCTGGTCGTGCTGCTCGCGGTCCCGGCCGCATTGTTGGGCGCGCTCGGATTCATGAACTTCCGTCATCTTCCGATCCCGTTCTTGTCCGATCCAAATCTCGCGCAGGACGCCTACGCGCAAGTGGGCTACGTCATGCTGATCGGGCTTGCAAGCAAGAGCGCGATTTTAATCGTCGAGTTTGCCAATCAGCAGCTGCGCGAAGGCGCCACCGTCGTGCAGGCCGCGCTGCGCGCCGCGCAAACGCGGTTACGTCCGATTCTGATGACCTCCATCGCTTTTATCATCGCCGTCGTGCCGCTGGTCTTTGCTTCGGGCGCCGGCAGCGCCGCGCGTCACTCACTGGGCACCGTCGTTTTCGGCGGCATGTTGGTTTCGACGTTCCTTAATCTCGCGATCACGCCGGTGCTCTACGTCATCATCAA
>DATAQH010000002.1:0-5402 GCA_036264815.1 Candidatus Cybelea sp. | reverse complement strand
GACACCGAATACCGGTATAAACAGCTCGTCTATGCCGATCCCAAACGTGGGATTTTGGCTGGCGTCCTCGCGACGTATCAAGCGCCGACCGGCTCGCCGGGGCTGACGGCGCCGGGCCCTTCGTATGAAATCAACCCGCTGCTCAACGTCGCGCTGAACAAGGCACGGTCGATCGGAGAAAACTTGTCGTTCCCGGTCGTGAATGGTCCATCGCAAGGCGGCCAGGGCGGCCCGCGCACGTGGAGCTTCGCGCCGCAGGCCGTCACGTTTTGGCGTTCGCCCGGAGGTACGCTGCTGGCGGCGATCTTCCAGTATGGATTCTCCACCAATACGCTGTACTTCACGATCAACAGCGCCCAGCTGCTGACGCGGAACTTCCAGCTGCAAGCGACGTACGGGGGAAATAGCGAGCCGGTTGACTACGTCAATCCGGTTGAAGATATCCGCGGCAGCGGGACCGCCTACAGCCGTTCCTATACGATCGGACTGAGCTATCTCATGGGAAACAGCGAGTCGCCGCCGCGATGAACGATTCGAAAACGTTCGACGTCGTCGTCATCGGCGCCGGGCCGGCCGGCACCGCAGCCGCATTGCGCGCCGCCGATCTTGGGGCGAAGACGGCGCTGATTACGCGAGACGCCTTCGGCGGCATGGCCGCGAACGAGGGGCCAATTCCGGTTCGCACACTGGCGCACGCCGCGCGCCTCCTACGTGAAGCTAAGCAGTTGCCGAGCTATGGAGTCACGGTGGGACCGCCCGTGCTCGACTACGTGCAGCTCATCGCGCGCGCGGCGGACGTGGTGAGCGAGGCACGAGCGCACTCGACGCTGCTCGAGCAGATCGAACGAGCCGGCGTCGCGCTTTTCGAGCGCGCCGGAAACGCGCGTTTCGTCGACCCCCATCGCGTTGTCAGTGAGTCCGGGTTGGTGCTCGTTGGCGAGCGGATCGTCATCTGTACCGGCGGCGTGAGCCGGGCCCTCGACCTTCCCGGTGCGGAGCTGACCGTTACGCCGTCCGCGGCATTCACTTTGAAAGCAGTGCCGAAGTCGCTAGTGGTCGTCGGCGCGGGGGCGACCGGCGCGCAGGTCGCGTCGATCTTCAATGCGTTCGGCTCGTCGACGGCGCTCTTTCAAGGGGCTTCGCGAATCGTCCCAACCGAAGATGCGGAGGTCTCCGCCGAGGTGGCGCGAGCATTTCGCGAAGACGGAATCGCCGTGCGCGAAGGCTGCCGGATCGTTGGTTTCGAGAAGACGCCGGCGGGCGTGCGCACCAAGTTGGCGGGCGGCGAGACGATCGAGGCGGAGATCGCGGTCTGCGCGGTAGGGTGGACGGCCGACGTTGCCCGTTTGAATCTAGGCGCGGCCGGCGTTCGAACGGACGCGCGCGGTTTTGTCGAGGTTGACGATTTTCGCGCGACGGCTGCCCGCCACATCTACGCAGCCGGGGACGTCATCGGCGGCTACATGCTCGTTCCGCAAGGCGTGCGCGACGGTTTCGTCGCCGGGAACAATGCGGCGTCGCCGAACGCGGTCCGCGTTCCCGCGAACGTCGAGCCCGTCGGCAGCTTCACCGACCCGGAGTATGCGAAGGTCGGCCTGACCGAAGAGGAGGCGCGAGAAGAGCACGACGTACTTATCGCCCGAGCCTCATACGCCGAGACGACGCGGCCAATCGTCGACGGCCGAACGCGCGGATTCTGCAAACTCGTCGTCGATCGCAGCTCGCGCGAGATCCTGGGCTGCCACATGGTCGGCGAGCGTGCGGTGGAGGTGGCGCAAATGGCGGCCATCGCGATGGCAGGTCACATGAAAGCCGGTGAGGTCGCCCGCATCCCGCTCTCGTTTCCCACATATGCGAACGTCTTCGGTCGCGCCGCGCTGCGGGCGGTGCGACTGCTGGGCGATCGATCCGTCGTTGAGCCGTACTCTTAGAGCGGCGTCAACGCGCCCGAATCTCAGTAGGCGTTTATTTGTGCACGGGGCAGGTCTGCGCCGCCGGTTTTACCGACGAAAGCTGCGCCGTCGTCGTTGTTGGGAAGGGCATAGTATCGCCCGATGATTTCACGCAATCGTACGAGAGAAGGTACGCCATGACCGACGCATAGTTCGATTTCGAGAGCGATCCGGGCGCCGTGAGCGGCATCTGCTGTGCGACGACGCCGTAGATCTGCGCCGCGTTGAGGTTTGCGTGAGCAAAGGCGGGGCCGGTGAGTGCTGGGCCCGAGACACCTTGCAACTGTGCGCCATGACATGAGAGACAGTATTTCGCGTAGACCGTCGCTCCGGTCGCCACCTGCTGCGGCGTATACGGTACCGTCGCCGCGGAGGCGGAAGCGCTTTCGGTCTTACCGGCCGCTGCGGCTGCTACGGCGGGTTGTCCCGAGGTATCGTTAAGCGCGGTTTGGGCCGCATTCAAAGTGTACGCTACGACGCGCGCGCCGTGTGACGGCGGAAGATTTGGCGTTTTCTGGTTGCCGCCTTCACCCGCCTCGACGACTAAATACTCATGGCCGTCGGTGCCGCGGTACGCCGAGATCGGCGCCACAATCGCGGAACCAACGTCGTCATGCCAAAGTTCCCGCCCGGTCTTAGGGTCGAGTGCGTAGATATCGCCGCCGGCATCCGTTGTAAATATGAGCCCGTTACGCGTGACCAGCACTCCGCCCTGAGCGGGGTAGGGAAACTGCTTTTTCCACGCGGCTTGGCCGGTCGTTACGTCGACCGCGGTCAGCACGCCGGTCGCGGGCCGGCGCTTCGGCAATGGGCCGGCGCTGTACGGCTGTCCCGGCACGTAGGGCACGGCACCGGTGTAGGTGACTTTCCAAATCGCGCATTCTTGCGTGCTGGGGATGAAGAAGAGATTCGTTGTGTCGTCGTACGAGCCGCCGTTCCACTCGATACCGCCGCCGTGATTCGGACATGCAAACGTCCCCGCGGGGCTCGGTACGGTGGTGAAAATGCCCTTTTGATTGCTCACGGCCAGTTTGGCAACGGGCGTTCCGTTTGTTCGGTCTAAGATGGCGAAATCGCCGGCTTTGTCGCCGACGGCCAAGAGGTCGCGTGACGAGCCTTTCACCGTTCCGGTAAAGAGCACGGGCGGCATAGAAGGATCGTTGTCGTGCACGTCCTCAGGGGATACTTTGTAGTACCACTTGAGGCGCGGACGCGCGCCGGAGATGTCGAGCGCGACGACCGTGTCGGCGTAGAGATTCAAGCCCTTGCGCCCGTACTCGGTAAGATTCGGGCCCGGATTACCCGGCGCGGCGTAGAGTGTGTCCGTCGCTTGATCGATCGAGAGACCGGCCCATACCGCCGCGCCGCCGTGGACGTACGAGTCGCCGGGCCAGGTTTCATGGCCCGGTTCGCCCGGTTGCGCGACGGTGTGCCAATCCCAAAGCCGCGAGCCGTCCTGCGCGCTAAAGGCGCTGATGAGACCGCTGCCGCCCAGGTCGCCGCCCGACGTGCCGACGATGACCTTATCTTTATAGAGGTAAGCAGCCATCGAATACCACGTGGCGCTCGTATTGTGACAGGCGGGCACGTTGAAGACTTGCTTGCCGGAGGCGGCGTCGATCGCCACGAGCCGGCAATCTTGCGTGACGAGGTAGAGCCGTCCGTTTTCCAATCCCACCCCGCGGTTGACCGGATACTGCAGCTCGTAGGCGGGACTGTACGGGAACGCCCATTTCAACGCTCCCGACGTCCCGTCGAGTGCGAGCACGTTGTCGTGCGACGTCGAGACGTAGACGGTTCCGTTCCAAACGATCGGTGAAGCCTCTTCTTCGCCGTCGTCCCTTACGGAAGTAATCCAGGCTTTTTTGAGTTGCGCGACATTCGCTGGGGTGATTTCGTCGAGCCCGGTTGCGCGATTTCCGGCATACGTTTTCCCCGGAATGAGCCAGTTCGCGTCGTTTGACGATGCAGCCAACAGCGCGCCCGAGTCTGATGCGGCGTTGCTGCTTCCATTTCCGCTCGAACACGCGGCCAATACAAATATAACCGAAGCTATAGCGAGTACGCGTAGCGGCATTCCGACATTCCGCTCGTTCCGCACGCAAATCGCGGCCGCCGCCGGCGCGATAAAGGATGTTCTCTTCATGTCGATGCCCCGTTTCCGTGGCTAAGCGCGGCTTGGACTCTTCGAAGCGAGGCGACGAAGTTCAGCCTAACGCATCGGTTTGCGTTCTTCCATCAGGCGAGGATTTGCCGCAAACGACCGAATGGCTGTCTGGTTTTGTGGGCCGATCGGCTGGGGAACGTCAGCGGCCGGGCGAAAACGCAACGCCTTCAACGCTTGCGCCTTGCGAGAGATCCTGGCTGAAACTGAACTCGTAGGTTAGAGCAGTCGTGCTGTATGTGTAGAGATCGATCTGTCCCTTTTGATAGTCTGCGGCCGCAAAAGTCCTCCCCTTTTCGTCGAGCTTACCGTAGAGCGAGAGGCCCTGGAGGGTGAAGGGTCCCGCGACGAGCTTACATGCCGGCCGGCATCCGGAGTAGACGAAAAGACGCGCGGCGGTTGAATCGAGTGCGAGAAGGTTGCCATTTTTGTCGAGCTCCAAGCCTCCGTAGCTGGAGTTTTGGAAGCCCGTGGCGCTCCGACCCTTTCCGGAGCAGCCGGCAAAGTAGATCAGCGTTGGTTTGCTGCTTGTATCGATCGCCGATGCCCAGCAATCGCCGCGCTTGTCGAGGGCGACGCCGGCGATCCGGTAGATCTGCGGATTGGTGAGATTCTCCGTGCAGCCTCCGGCAATCGTGCAGACCGTGATGCTGCCCGGCGGCGGATCCGATATCGGTCCGTCGTCCTCGATGTTGGCGACGGCGATCTTTTCTGTCAAAGCGTTCGCGCTCGCGACATCCACGGGCAATCCGTAAGGGTCGTTAAGGGTTGCCGCTGTTGGCCCACACATCCGGGGTCCACTGTAGATGTTGATCGTCTCTCCCTGCTGGCTTGGCACGATGAGATCGCCGTTTCGGTCGGTAGCGACGTCGGCGACGAAATCGCCGCTGGTCTCACCGCAGATCGGCGGCGCATTTCGCTGATTCGTCCCCGCGTATCCGTAGACCGAGGAGGCATCAAACTGGCTGACGTAGATGCCGTCTTTCGTCGTTGCGTGCGAGATGTGTCGAAGCGAGCTCGGGACGCTCCGCGCCTGAGGAAGCGATGGCGATGAGGCGCCCGAACAGGCGGCCAAGCCGAGGATTGCGAGTGCGATTGTAATGATGCGCATGTTACTCCTTGGAGCGCGGGCTGTATGCGGCGCCGCCTACCTCGCCGCTTACCGAGAGGCCGCTGTTGAAGCTGTAGCGATACGTTACATTTTTGGGCGTGTAGTCATAAATGTCGACCTGACCGTATTGGCTGTCGCCCGCGGCAAATGCCGTCGAATTCTTGTTGAGATGACC
>DATAQH010000001.1:0-9798 GCA_036264815.1 Candidatus Cybelea sp. | reverse complement strand
CTTCTTCGTAACCGACGTATCCCGGAGGCGCACCGACGAGGCGGCTTACCGAATACTTCTCCATGTACTCCGACATATCGATGCGAATCATCGACTCTTCGTCGTCGAAGAGAAACGCGGCAACGCTGCGCGCGACTTCCGTCTTGCCAACACCCGTCGGGCCGAGGAAGATGAACGAACCGATCGGACGACTCGGATTCTTCAGTCCGGCGCGCGAGCGGCGAATCGCCCGGGTGATGACGTTAACCGCTTCCTCTTGACCGACGACGCGCTCGTGGAGCAGCTCGCCCATCTTTAGGAGCTTCTCGGTCTCGGCTTGCGCGAGCCGGCTGACCGGAATCTTCGTCCACGAGGCAACGATCTCGGCGATGTTATCGGGCGTTACCTTCAGGACACGCTCGCCGGCCGTTTTGCGGTCGCGCCACTCTTGCTCTAGCTGCGATTTCTCGAGGCGCAGTTTCTCCTCACGGTCGCGGATCGTGGCCGCTTTGTCGAACTCTTGATTCTTGACGACGGCTTCTTTCTCGGCGATCAACTTACGCAACGCTGCGTCGGCCTCGCGAATCGCGGGCGGGGGCAGCGTGGCCTGCAGGCGCACGCGCGAGCTCGCCTCGTCGATGAGGTCGACTGCTTTATCGGGAAGGAAGCGGTCGGTAATATAGCGGTCGCTCAGGCGCGCCGCACTCGCCAGCGCCTCGTCGGTGATTTGGACCTTGTGATGCGCTTCGTATCGATCGCGCAGACCCTTGAGGATCTCGATCGTCTCATCGACGGTCGGCTCGCCGACCATTACCGGCTGGAAGCGGCGCTCTAAAGCCGAGTCCTTTTCGATGTGCTTGCGAAATTCGTTCAGCGTCGTTGCGCCGATGCATTGGAGCTCGCCGCGTGCCAGCGCAGGCTTGATGATGTTGCTCGCATCGATGGCGCCTTCGGCCGCCCCGGCTCCGACCAGCGTGTGCAGTTCGTCGATAAAAAGGATAATCTCGCCCGCGGCGCCGCGGATCTCGTCCATGACGCGCTTCATGCGTTCTTCGAACTCGCCTCGGTACTTGGTCCCGGCGACCAAACCAGCCAGATCGAGCGTGATGACGCGCCGGTCGCGCAGCGGCTCGGGGATGTCGCCCTTGATGACGCGCTGGGCCAGGCCTTCGGCGATCGCCGTCTTGCCGACGCCGGGTTCGCCGATGAGCGCTGGGTTGTTCTTCGTGCGTCGCGATAAAATCTGGATGACCCGCTCGATCTCGTTGTTGCGCCCGATCACCGGATCGAGCTTGTTGTCGCGCGCCAACTGCGTCAGGTCGCGCCCATACGCGTCGAGTGTGGGCGTCTTGCTCTTGCCTTTGGGCGCTTGCGGCTGGCCCTCGGCACCGAGCAGGGACGTGGTCTGTACGCGGACCTTCGCGGGATCCACGCCGAGATTGGTTAGGACGCGGGCAGCGACGCCCTCGCCCTCGCGGATCAACCCAAGAAGCAGGTGCTCGGTGCCGATGTAGTTGTGATTGAGCTGGCGAGCCTCTTCGAAGGCGAGCTCGATCACACGCTTGGCCCGAGGCGTGAAGACCATTTCCTGTTGAACGGTCTGGCCGCCGCGTCCGACGATCGCTTCGACCTCTTGCCGAACCTTCGCCAGATTGACTCCGAGCGACTCAAGAACCTTAGCCGCAAGACTCTCGCCTTCGGAAATGATGCCGAGCAGGATGTGCTCGGTCCCGATATAGTTGTTTCCTAGGCGCTGAGCTTCTTCCTGAGCGAGTACGATGCTGCGCCGCGCTCGCTCGGTGAAAGGCTCCCACATTGACATCGCTCTGGTAATCCTCCTGCCCTATAAACTCTACCCGCTTACGCGAAGTTTCGCGGCATCCCCGATCGGGGCGCCCCGCGGCGACCCTTGCCACCGCATTCTAACCGAAGGTTTGCCCTAGGGCCCGAGGAACCTCGCAGGCATGCCAACCGTCGAACAAGTTCGTGAAGCGCTCGTCGAGGTAAAAGACCCCGAGCTCAACCTCGGTATACTCGAGCTCGGGCTGGTCTACGATATCACGGCCGAGGGCGAGAACGGCGAAGACGTGAGCGTCATGATGACCTTGACCTCCCCGATGTGTCCGGTTGGCCCAATGTTCGTCCAGTCCGTGAAGGACCACGTGATGGCCCTCGATGGCGTCAAGAACGCCAGCGTCGAGATCACGTTCACGCCTCCTTGGGATCCCAAGACTATGGCCTCCGACGACGTGAAGGCCATGCTCGGCATCTGGTAGGTTAGAAACTTCGGGAGGTAGTTTTCAAAGACGGGCCGGATTCCCCAGCCCGTCTGCAGACTTTGGGCTCGAAGCCGCCGCCGTTACATAGAAAGCTTATATGCGCCGGCAAGATCTTTCATCGCGGTCGTGAGGATCGCGTGATACTGCGCGTCAACGCCGAGTCCGTATTTCGCGTCGATATCCTTCATAACTTGAAGGTGAATTGGATGCGAGACGAGGCGATCGAGGAGAACCTCAACGTTGAAGCCTTCACCACTCTGTCCGGCTTTCCACAGCGCGGCTGCAAGCGCGGGTCCGTTCGAGGGATCGGGGCTGGGCGAGCTCGGAAGCGCGACCTTCTTCTCGGTTACGATCTTTAGCGAGTCGCTGACGACGAAGTCGAACGTCTTGAGAAATTGGCCGACTTGGTCCGCGCCGTATTGCTTCGTGAGCTTGGCGACCTCGGCATCGAAGAGTTTGCCGGTCAGCACTTTGATCAGCGTTGCGGTCTGGAAATTCTTTGGACCACCGCCGGCTTCGATCATCGAGAGCGTCAAGGGCAGATCTGGCGCGCCCGTATAGATACAGCAAGATCCGGAGAAACGTGTGGGTTCGTTGCTCACGTTCGGCATGAGGGCCGCCGAGGCGACGGCCGGAGCGGCTAGTGCGGCCGCCAGCGCGAGTGCGCCGAGACGAGTCGAATTCCGCATGGGTTCCTTTCTCGAGCTCGGAAGCTCGTCGACGAAAAACGATTTTCGCCTGAGGAAACGGAGCAGACGCGGCGTTGGATTGACCCGAGGACGCTAAAGCGTGACGAGGGCGATCGGTTTGCTGGTTGGCTGCTTGGAGCCCCCGGCCGGCTCGACGCTGACCGCTACGGCCGCTACAGCAAGGGCCGACTCGGGGAGGCGAACGACGGTGACGTCGCGTTCGTTGGGCGTAAAGGTGATCGAGGGCGCCATCGTCTTGGAGCCCTTGGGAAGCGTCCAGGCTTGGTAAACCTTACCCGCCGGAGGCTCGGCGAGGCGCGGAAGGGTCACATAAAGGTGACTGCCCCGAACGAAGACCTGGCCGCCGCCGAATGGATAGCGCTTCGCATCCGCCGCGGCGAGATCGGCCAGCGCGGCAGATTGCGCGGCCACCAAAGCGGTTTGTCTGACGATGCGGCGGTCCATCGTCGTGTACAAGAGCAGCGCCCCGACGGTAAGAACGAACGCGGCAGCGATCGCGGCAAACGTCTCCCAGCGATACGTCTTTGCGTTGGAGCGTTGGGAACCGCGCACTTCCCGCATGATCCGCGCCTTGAGCATCGGCCCCGGGCAAAGCTTGTCGTGATAGTCCGCAGCCGAGGAACCGACTGCCGTCACCGCGGGACGCAGCAGCTCGTATTCGGCGCGGCACGAGTCGCATGTCTTCAGGTGCGCGGCAACCTCGGCGGCTTCGGCGGCGGGCAGGGCGCCGAGCGCATAGACGGCGACGTTGTCCAGCATCTCGTCGTGAGAGATCATATGGCGACGACCCCGTCGAGCGCGCTGCGCAACCGGCGCAGCCCCGCGCGAATGCGCGTTTTGACCGTCCCCAGCGGCAAACCCGTCCTTTGTGCTATCTCGTGATGCGTCACTCCGCCAAAAAATCCCAGCTCAATCAACTCCCGCTGCTCGGCCGGAAGTTGCGCGAGGGCGTTACGAACTGATTGCGCGTTCAATGCCCCCAGCGCCGTCTCTTCGAGCGAGTCGCGCTCGGCCAGGGCTTCGGGAATCTCATCTTCGGGGCGAGCGGCGCGGGCGCGAAGCGCGTCGACGGCGCGGTTGCGCGCCACGCGGACGATCCACGCCCCGAAGTTGCCCGAGACAAACGACGCCGGATTGCTCCACAGTTTTAAGAATACGCTCTGGGTAACGTCTTCGGCGCTGGGAGCGTCGGCGAGCACGCGCAACGCTACGCCGTAGACCAATCGATGGTACTCGTCATATAAGGTCTCGAAGGCGCCGGCATCGCCGCGCCTTACGCGCTCCATGAGCCCGACCGCGTCACTCACCTACAACGAGCGCCATCGTCGCCTGGATTGTAAACTCCCTACGACCGCCGCGGGTAGATTCGGGTCGGAATCCCGGCAAAGGCCGGGTCTCCGCACTGCCACAGCAAGAACGCGTACTCGTCGGTAAGCAGCTGCTCGCTTTGCTCGCGCGAGGCGGCGAGGAAACCGTGACCTGCGTCGTAGTCGACCCGCAGCAGAATCGGGCGGCCGCTGCTGGTGGAGGCCGAGAGCCGTGCGGTGAACTTGGCGAGTTCCCACGACGAAACGCGCGGATCGTTGTAGCCGGTGATCAGCATTACGGCCGGATACGCCGTCCCCGGAACGACGTGCTCGTAAGCGTCCATCGCATAGAGCGCGCGGAAACCCGTTTCGTTCTTCACCGTACCGAACTCCGGAATGTTCGGAGGGCCATTGGGCGTGAACTCTGAACGGAGCGCGTTGCTCTCGCCCACGACGTCGAGAGCGGCCGCGAAGAGGTGCGGTTGCGAGGTGATCGCTCGTCCGATCGTAATGCCGCCGGCGCTGGTTCCTTCGCCTGCCAAGTGAGCCGAGCGCGTGTACTTATGCGCGATCAGCCAGCGGCCGCACGCGATGAAGTCTTCCCAGGTGTGCGGCTTGGTCGAGATCATGCCGGCGCGATGCCAAGCCTCCCCGTACCATCCGCCGCCGCGCACGTGGCAGACGGCGAAGACGCCGCCGCGCTCCATCCAGGCGACGCGCGTCGCGCTAAAGGCCGGCTCCAGCGTAATTCCGTACGAGCCGTATCCCTCCAGGTAGACCGGATGGGTGCCGTCGAGCGGCAGTCCCTTGCGGTAGACGATCGAGAGCGGCACCATCGTGCCGTCGGCGCTGCGCGCCTGCACTTCCGACGACGTGTAGGGGGACATGTCGACGTTCGCGAGTAGCTTGAGATGCGTATCGGCGACGGCGCCGTTCGCATCGGCTTGATAGTAGAGCAGCGAGTGCGTCCAGCCGGTCAGCCCGAAAACGACGCCGGGTTCACGCGAGTCGGTCGCGATCGCGTTGATCGCTCCCTCGTACGGCAAATCGACCTCGCGCGAAACCCCGGGCGTGCCGTCGTCGGCGAGCGAAACTCTCGTAATCTTACCAAATCCGCCGGTGCGAGAGAGCACGTAGAGTCCGTCCGAAGCTACTTGCAAATCCTCGAGCACGTTTTTCCCGGCCGGTACAACCGTTGACGCGCCCGCTACGTTCGGTACTTCGAGCGAGGTGCGGACGATCTTGAACGTCGGCGCGTCTTTATGCGTCATGAGAAAGATCGTCGAGCCTTTAAAATCCTGGCCGACGACGTCGTCCCCGGTCTTCGCGATCTGCGTCCAGGCCGCGTTCGCCGAGCCCACGGGCCCGCGCGCAGCATAGACCTCGTGCTCGTTCTGGACGCCGTGTACGACGAGGCCGAGCACGTACGGCGATGCCGGCGAGTAGACTACGAACGGGAAATCGGTCGAGGCGAACGGCACCTTCGGATTGACGCCATAGCCGAAGATCGGAGCGTCTCGGTCGGGATCGCCGCCCAGCACGTGCAGGTATGCGACGGCACGCGTTTCCTTATCCGTCTCCGGCTCGCCGGGCTTCAGCTCCGGGAAGCGCACGTAGTAAAAGGATTTTCCATCGGCCAGCCAGCTGGTGGCTCCGATGTAATAACAGCGACTGATCGCATCGGGCAAGACCTGCGCGGTAGCCGTCTCGACGACGTGAATCACCGAGGCTTCGGAGCCCCCTTCGGAGATGCCGTAGGCAACGAACTTTCCGTCGGGCGACGGTAAGAAGTAGTTGATCGTGTAGTGCTTGCCCGCGCTGGCGAGGCTCTGCGGATCGATCAAGACGCGCTCGCCACTGCCGTCGACGTTGCGAACGTAGAGCTTGGGCGAGTTGTCCCCCGGATTGAGCTTCTCGTAAAAATAGTACGCGCCGTCGCGGGTCACGCCGGTTACTGAGACGCCCGAGTTATCGAGCACCTTGATCCGGTTGAAGAGCTTCTCGCGGGCGGAACCGAGGCGATCGAGCACGCCCCGCGTATAGGCGTTCTGCTCTTTGAAAAACTGCTGTACGACCGGGTCCTTCGTGTCCTCGAAGTAGCGGTACGCATCGGTCACAGAGGTTCCGTATATCGTCTCCGCAACCGGTTTCTCGGGCGGCAGGGGCGGCGGCGTGGGGAAACCGGAGGGGACGGCTCCGATCGCGGCAAGGGCGAAAACGCAGCAAAACGCTCGTAGCATGAGGCCCAGTATTCTCGGATGGCGGCCGAGCGCCTCGCGTCCTTGGACGCGATGCCAAAGGGACAACCCGAGCGCGCCGTACAAGGTGACGGTGTGAAGAGTCGCGCGCAACGCTATGGCGAGCTCGAACGCAAACGCGCCGAGTCGGCCGTTCCCGCGGGGCCCGACGCGCTCGAACGGCAGCACGCGCGGGGCAAACGATCGGCACGAGAACGCGTCGAGTCGCTCGTCGACGACGGCTCGTTCATCGAGTTCGACCGCTTCGTCGTCCATCGCGCCAACGCGTTCGGCCTCGACGAAAAAGAGTTCCTGGGCGACGGCGTCGTCACCGGGCGTGCGACGATCGACGGGCGCCAGGTCTTCCTCTTCTCGCAGGACTTTTCGGTGCTCGGCGGATCGCTGGGAGAAGCCTTTGCCGAGAAGATCTGCAAGATCATGGACCTGGCAATCCGCACCGGATCGCCGCTGATCGGAATCAACGATTCCGGCGGCGCCCGCATTCAAGAGGGCGTCGTCTCACTGGGGGGTTACGCCGAGATTTTCTGGCGCAACGTCCAGGCCAGCGGCGTGATTCCACAGATCAGCCTCATCGCCGGTCCCTGCGCGGGCGGCGCGGTCTATTCGCCGGCGATCACCGACTTCATCATCATGACCGAGAAGATCTCGCAGATGTTCATTACCGGTCCGGAGATCATAAAGACGGTCACCGGCGAGGAGGTCTCCTTTGAAGAGCTCGGCGGCGCGCACGCGCACGCCACGCGCAGCGGCGTGGCGCAGCTCGTCGCCGATAACGAAGAACACCTCTTCGAGCTGACGCGCGAGCTCTTTTCGTTTCTTCCGCAGAACAATCGCGAAACGCCGCCCGAGTTTGCCTGCGATGACGACCCCCGGCGCGACGTGCCTCAACTCGACGACCTCGTACCGGACTCACCGAACAAACCGTACGACATGCGCGCGGTCATTGAAGGTGTCGTAGACTATGGCGATTTTCTCGAAATCGCGGCGCTGTACGCGCCCAACGTCATCTGCGGCTTCGGACGCGTCAACGGACGAACCGTCGGCGTCGTCGGCAATCAACCCAATGTGCTGGCCGGAGTTCTCGACACGCGGTCGTCGGTGAAGGCCGCCCGCTTCGTGCGGTTTTGCGACGCCTTCAACATCCCGTTGGTCACCTTCGTCGACGTGCCGGGCTTTCTGCCGGGCACCGATCAGGAGTACGGTGGGATCATTCTGCACGGTGCGAAGCTGCTTTACGCCTTCGCCGAGGCAACGGTTCCCAAGATCACCGTGATCACCCGCAAGGCGTACGGCGGAGCCTACGACGTCATGGCCAGCAAACATATTCGCGCAGATCTCAATCTGGCGTGGCCGACCGCGGAGATCGCCGTGATGGGCGCGGAGAGCGCCGTGAAGACGATCTTCCGCCGCGAAATCGCGGCAGCGAAAGATCCGGCGGCAAAGATGGCCGAACTGATCGCCGAGTACGAAGAGCGTTTTTCGCATCCGTATATTGCCGCCGGGCGTGGCTACGTCGACGACGTCATCGAGGCGCGAAAGACGCGCAGCGCGATCGCCGGCGCGCTCGAGATGCTGCGCTGCAAGCGCGTGCCTCGCCCCGATCGCAAACACGGCAACATCCCGCTGTAAAAAAAGCGAGCCCGCCGGTGCGGGCTCGCTCTGGTTTGGCTTCTTTCTTGGTTTAGAGCGCGCCGAGGCCGTTGGGCGTTCCCCAGCCGCTTCCGGCTGAGTAATTCCCGAACTGCTTCGTCCCTGCGTTGCAGAGATACGTGCCTTGTACGCTCTGCGGGCAGCCGCCGAGGTTTCCCGTCTTGATGTAGTGGAGGTCCTTCTTCAGCTGCTTTTTCGTCAGCTTCCAGAGATTCTCTCCGGCGGTGAGCTTCGACCCATTACCGGCGAGGCCGTACATGCCGCCGACCAACGGCGAAGAGATGCTCGTACCGGCAACCGTGCCCCATCCGCCCGTCGGATAGCTGTCGTAGATTTCGACCTGCTGAGCAACGGCCGAGATGTCGTTCATCGTCCTCCCCGACTTACACTTCGGATCTTTTTGCCACGACGGCTTGGCAACGATCGAGCATCCGCCGCCGCTGTCGGGCCAAATGATTTCGTTGAACCCTTTGCTCGCCTGCTGCAGAACCGTGCCGCCGACGGCGACGACGTTGTCGTAGTCGGCCGGGTCCTGCGCGCCGTACCCGCCGTCACCGGCGCTGGCGAGATAGAGAATGCCCTTCTGGTCGAACGAGCCGCCGGATGCGCTTCCCTGACCGCCGCCCCAGCTGTTGCTGATGACCGTGGCGCCTAGCTTTGCAGCGGTTTTCTCGGCGGTGTAGAGGTCGTTGCCGTTATTGCTCGTGGCCTCGACGAGATAGACCGAGCACTTCGGGCACGACGTCGAAACCATCTGAACGTCGAGGTCGATCTCGACGCCCCAATCGGAGTTCGGAGCGGGGTAGTCTTTCTGTTGCCCCTGCTGATTGAATTTCTTGAAGTTTGCCGTGCCGAGGTTGAATGCCGAACGGAACGTCGCAAGATCGGACGCCACGTTTGGATTGTCGAACGCGTCGACGATCGCAACGATCGTTTTCTTGCTGCCCTGAGTGACCGGAAGGTTATATGCCTGCTGAAGGCTCGGCGGCGTCCAACCGCTGTACGCGTCGGGATTGGCGCCGCTGGAGCGGTTTTCGATCAAGACGTCGCAGTTCATGTACCCTTCGCGGACGTCGTTGCAGGCTCGCTTCGCGAGATGTTGGGCTTCCCATTGCGGCACGTACCGCGTCTGGGCCGTAGGCGCGAGGCCTCCGGTACCCGGCAGGCTCGAGTTGCCGCCGGCGCTGCAAGCGGCAACGGCAAGCGCCGCCGCTGCGGAAACAAATAGTTTGAACGGGGTATTCACAAGTGCTCCTTCTGTTTCGCGGTTTTTCCGCGGGGGACTGCGGAACTCTCGGACTTAGACCGCGAGAGACCCCGCGCCTCCTGCCATAGCAAGCAATGGAGGACGGGCGCCCCAGCGATGGTATGTAGGTTTTTGTGAATTTATTAGAGGGCAAGCGCGTTCTGGTAACCGGGGTCGCGAATCGCTGGTCGATCGCTACGGGGGTCGCCCGGCGGCTGTGCGATAACGGAGCCTCGATCGCGCTCACGTACCAGGGCGACCGCGTGAAGGACGAGGTCGAGAAACTGGCCGCCGAGCTGGGCGGGGCGCCGATCATCGAGTGCGACGTTTCGAGCGATGCCTCGCTCGCAGCGCTGCGGACGGAGCTGG
>DATAQH010000366.1:0-3089 GCA_036264815.1 Candidatus Cybelea sp. | reverse complement strand
CCGGCGTTGAGCGACGAACCGACGACGAAGGCCATCCCGCGCTCGCGAGCCTTGGGAAAGACCTCGTGCAGCGCACGTTCGTGATCGATCAACGAATACTGCCGCGCGAGCAGGCAGACATTTGCGTCGGCCACCTCCATCAGCTTGAGAATCGGTTCGGGTGAGTTGACACCGAGCCCCCAGCCCCCGATCACGCCCTCGTCGCGCATCCGGCTCAGCGCCGGGAACGCGCCTTTGCGCGCGACCTCGAACTGTTCTTCCCACGGCCCGGGCAGCCACGGATTATCGGGGGAGAGATCGTGAACGAAGACGACGTCGAGAGCGTCGACGCCCAGCCGCTGGAGGCTGTCTTCGATCGAGCGCTTGACGCCGTCGGCGCTGTAATCGTAGCGAAGATCGTTCGGCGATGGGCTGAACGGAAAATACTGCTTCGCATGGTTGTTGCGCGACGCCGTCAGCAGCTTACCGACCTTCGAGGAGAGGACGTACTCGGCGCGCGGCTGCCGGTGCAAAAACGCGCCCAGACGCCGCTCCGCGAGTCCCAGACCGTACCATGGTGAGGTGTCGTAGTAGCGCACCCCCGCATTCCAGGCGGCCTCGATCGTCGCGTACGCGACCTCATCGGTAAGGTAGGCGAACTCGTTGCCGAAGGGCACGCCTCCTAGGCCGAAGGTTTTCTCCGGGAAAATCCGCGACGCGTCCATCGGTAAGCTTATCCCCGCACCGCTCGGGGGCCAAAACGAGACCGGCTCTCGCACTACGCTTCGCCGGCGTCTCCCAACGAGAGCAAGAGTTTTCGCAACAGTTCGCCGAGCTGCGCCTGCTCGCGCGCGCTCAGGCCGGCGAGCAGCCGTTCCTCGTTGGCGACGTGCTTGGGCGTGGCGGCGTCGATCAGCGCCTTCCCCTTTTGGGTCAGCCGGACAAGGGTTCCGCGACGGTCCTTCGGATCGGGCCGGCGCGCGACCAGCCCCGCTCCTTCCAAGCGATCGATGCGATTGGTCATTGCGCCCGAGGTGAGCATCATCTCGCGAAACAGCTCCGTGGGAGAGAGTTGGTACGGTGCACCCGAGCGCCGCAGCGAGGCGAGAACGTCGAACGATTCCCCCTGCAGCCCCGAGCGCGCGTGCGTCTCGTCGAGCCGTGGCCGCAGCGCCGCGGCGGCCCGCTGAAGCCGGCCGACCAACCCCATCGCTTTCGTGTCGAGATCGGGCCGCTCGCGTCTCCACTGCGCCAGTATTTGATCGATCCGGTCCTGCATATCTTGATGTTAAGACACTTGACGGTCTCGTTCCTCTATGATATCTTTACGTTAAGATGATTAGCATAAAGGTTAATTCCCTGGACCACGTCGTGCTCAACGTTGCCGACGCGCAGCGCAGCCTCGCGTTTTACGCCGGCGTTCTCGGCCTGCACCCCGAACGCACGGAAGAATTCCGTTCCGGGCGCGTACCCTTTCCGTCGGCCAGGATCAACGCCCGCACCATCCTAGATTTTTTAGATCCCGCGCACCGTGAAACGACGCTTCCGAATCGAAACCTCAATCACATCGCGCTCGCGCTGGAAAACGCGCCGGCGGAGATCGCCGCGTTCCTCCAGGAGCGCAGCATACCGATCGTGCGCGAGATGAGCGGCAACTTCGGAGCGCAAGGCGAGACCGCACATTCGTTCCACGTTTTCGATCCGGACGGCAACCTGCTGGAGCTGCAAGCGTACGAATAGCGCTGCAGCAGCGCTCGCTCGAACGCACCGGCTTACGACAGGTTCCTTCACGCTTTCTCACACACTGACGCTGCCGCCGTTATGAAGAGTTTTGCACGGGGTAAAGCGCGCCGCACAAACATCATTTACTTCGAGGAGGAATACGTTGAACAAGTTTATCGCAGCGTTGGCGGCAGGAGCGTTTCTCGCCGGCTGTGGCGGATCCCAAGGGCAAATGTCTCCGGCGATCGCTCCGGCGACGAGCGCCGGCGCGAAGGTGGGGCTGCCTGACGCGCAGTCGGGAATCGGTCCGGACTTTTGCCGGCACAGCGGCATCGTGCGCGTCAGCCCGTGCAAGGTTGCCTTTACGCCGTCAAATTCAGGTCCGGTCGAGCTCACCGTTTCGTTGGAACTCCGCGCGCGCGGCACGGTCGTCGACCACAACGATTGCGGCGGCGCGACGGGCGTCGCCAAGGTCATTCGCCGTTCGAACTTTAAATGGCGGGTCGTGGCGGGCGCGTCGGCGGGCACGTGCGTGGCGCGACTGCGCTTCTTCCACAACGGTGACAAGGACGGCTGGGCCGAGGTGGACATCAAAAATACCCTTTGACGCAAACGTCAGTGAAGCATCGGCGTGAAGGTGCCACGCCTTCCGCCGATCTTGCGGTAGACGTGGCGGCGCGGGCCGCTACGCGTGAGAGCGACGCGCCCGTGCAGCCTATCCGTCGGCCGCCTCAAGCTGCGCCCGTATCGCAGAACCGTTCGAGCGGCAGGTGCTTCTTCGCCGCAGGCGTCGAAGTGGGCGGCAATGGGTTCCATGAGCAGACGGGCGAGGGTCGCCGGGATTCTCTACCTCGCGATCATCGTCATCGGTGTCGTCGGACTGCTGTACGTGCCGAACGTCATCTACGTTTCGGGCAACGCTCCGGCAACGGCGCACAATCTCGTCGCGCACGAGAGCCTGTTTCGGTGGGGCATCTTCCTCGAGCTCTGCGGCGCGACGCTGGAGATCTTCCTCGTGCTCGCGCTGTACGGCTTGCTCGGCGGCGTCGACCGAAGCCTGGCGATCCTCATGGTGATCCTCGGTTTGATGGACGTGCCGATCTTCTTCGCCAACGCGCTCAACAGTTTCGGCGCGCTGCTCTTTGCCGGAGGGACCGATTTTTTGTCGGCATTCTCGGAGCCGCAACGGCAGGCGATGGTCATGCTCTTCCTGCGGCTGCACCACGATGGTGAAGTGGTGAACGAGATCTTTTGGGGGATCTGGCTGCTGCCGTTCGGGCTGCTCGTCTACAAATCGGGCTTTCTGCCGCGCTTTCTCGGCGTCTGGCTGATCTTGAACTGCTTTGCCTATCTGGCGCAGAGCGCGGCCGGCATTCTTCTGCCGCAGT
>DATAQH010000333.1:0-4710 GCA_036264815.1 Candidatus Cybelea sp. | reverse complement strand
CGTGATCGTGCCGTGCGCGCGTTCGACCGCGCGCTTGACGATCGCCAAGCCAAGGCCCGATCCCGCAACGTCGCGCTGCGTACCGCGATAGAAACGATCGAACACGCGGACCGCGTCGGAAGAGGGAATGCCGGGCCCCTGATCGTTGACTTCGATCACGGCGTTGGAGTCACGCGCGCAGACGCGCACGTCGATATCGCCGAGGCCGTATTTAAGCGCGTTATCGGTGAGATTGGTTACGACGTAGCCCAGCTCGGTCGGGTCGATGGCGGCGAGCACGCCGGGGTCGGCGGCGATCGCGAAGCTCCGGTCAGGGTGGGCGTCGGCGATCGGCGAGACCAAATCGGCGACGAGCCGGCCGACATCGATCGGCGAGCGTTGTTCCGCAACTTCGACGTTCTCCCAGCGTTCCAACAAGATTAGCTTGTCGATCAACGAGCCCATGATGCGGCTTTGGTCGTTCATCGTATCCAAGATACGGTCGCGGTCCGGCGCACTCTCCATCCCGCCGCGCCGCAGGATCGCGATAAAGCCTTGAACGACCGTGAGCGGCGTTCGAAGCTGATGGCCGGCATCGGCGATGAACTGCCGCATCGAGGTGTTCGCGCGGTCGCGAGCCGCAAAGGCACGCTCCATCTGTTCGATCGCCCCGTTATATGCCACCGCCAGCGCGCCGAGCTGCTGCCGTTCGTCGGCGGCGATCAGTTGCGGCGTGAGATCGCCCGATGCGAAACGCTGCAGGGCGGCGGTGACGTCGTCGAGCGGCCGCAGGGCTTGGCGGGTCAGCGTTCGGGCGACAAGCGCCGAGCAGACAATTACTAAGGCAAGCGCGATCAACAGCGGAACCGCAAACGAGCGGACGGTGTTGACCAGCGTCGCGTCGTTGCTCTTGACGATGATGAACAGATTACCGGCTTGCGCGTGCAGGGCTTGCAGCCCAAACGCCGTCGCGAGGCCGAGGATGACCCGGGCGAACGGTCCGGATGCCTCCGGATCCCCCGACAGGTCGCCGCGCGCCCGAAAGGTCACAATGACCCGCGAGTCCGCTCGATGCGCGCGGAAGACCGTGACGCGCGTCGTCGCGTCGTTGAAGACGATCTCGCTTCCGCTTCCTAAGAGCAGCGAAGCGGCGAAGACACCGCCGGCGCGCGCGTCGGGCAACGGCGCTCGCGCCAAGACCGACTGCATCTGCGCGAGCGTTCCGCTCAGCTCGTTGGAGAGCGCGCGAATATAGACGCCGAAGGCGAAGAGCGCGCCGGCGATGATGACCGCTGCGAGCACCAGCGCGATCTCGACCGCCGCAAGGGTTTCTATTCGCCGCGCAAGCCGAGTCTTCACGGTGATGCCGCTGCCCGTAGCGAGTAGCCGTGCCCGCGCAGCGTCTGGATTAGCTTGACGGTCTCTCCGCTGTCGACTTTTGCACGCAAGAACGAAACGTACGTCTCGACGGTGTTTGGAATCACGTCGCGGTCGATGCCCCAGACCATGTCGAGAAGCTCCGAACGCGTCAGCACCTCTTCGGCGTGCTCGGCGAAGACGCGCAGCAAGTCGAACTCGCGGGCGGAGAGCTCGATGCGCCGGTTCCCGCGGTAGACCGTCCGGCTCGGCGTGTCGATGCTCAGATCGGCGTAGGTCAGGGTATCGCGCCGTTCGATTGCCGGACGGCGCATAAGCGTGTGAAGGCGAGCGATGAGTTCCTCCAGATCGAACGGCTTGCCGACGTAGTCGTCCGCACCTGCAGAAAGGCCTGCGACCCGCTCTGAAACCTCCGTGCGGGCCGTCAGCATGACCACCGGCGCGGTCGTGAGGCGCCGGATCTCCGGCAGGAGCGTGAAGCCGTCGTCGCCGGGCAGCATGACGTCCAGGATGATGACGTCCGGGGGCCAGGCGCTCAAAAGGGGCAGTGCGGCCGACCCTTCGGTCACGCTGCGCACCTCGAAGCCGGCCTGCCCCAGGCCGTACTCGAGCAGTTCGCGCAGCCCGCGTTCGTCGTCTATCACTAAAACCCGCGGCCGTTCGGTCGCTTCACCCATTCTCAGACTCACTCCAGGATTGGGAACCGGCGCTTTCGGTACAATCGCCAAGTAGTATGACACGACGCGACGGCCTCGGCGGACTCTTCGGTGCCGCGTTGATCTTCCTAGCCGGCGCGGGCTGCGCGCGGCACGCACCGGCCGCTGTCCAGACGCCGGTCGTACAAACCTCGGTCGTCGAGTTCGGAGCAATTCTGCCCGCGCGCCAGCTGGCCGGCGTGGTTGCGCCCTACCAGAACGTCGCGATTCAGAGCACGCTCGCCGAGCCCGCCGACGCCGTCTACGTTCGCGAGGGCGACGCGGTTCACGCGGGGCAGGTGCTGGCCACCCTCGACACCGCCGATCTGCAGGCGCAGCTGCAGTCCGATCTCGCGACCGCGAACAGCAACCACGCAAATACCGAGCACTCGGTGTACCAAGGCTCGCTTTCGATCGCGCAGGGCGTCGACAGCCTGCGCACCAACGAGGCCGCCGTTCACCAGGCGCAGCAGACGCTGAATAACGACACGCACAATCTCCAGCGCGACCAGACGCTCTTGTCGCAGGGGTACATTTCGCAGCAATCGGTCGACGCGCAGGAGACGCTGGTCCGTAACGATCAGCAAGCGCTCAACACCGCGAGTGCAAACCTGTCGTCGGCGCAGTCGAACGTCGAGGCAAATGGCTCGATCAACGGCAACGGACTGCAGGCCGCCGCGGTCAAGCAGTCGCAAGCGCAGGAACAAGTTGCCGGCGCCCAGGCCCAGCAGGTGCGGGTTCAGATCGGCAAAGCCTCGATCGTTTCGCCGATCGACGGCGTGGTCGTCAACCGCAACATCAATCCCGGCGAGTACCCGGGCAATCGCCAGATCTTTACGCTCCAACAGGTCAATCCGATCTACGCCGTGCTGCACGCTTCGAGCGAACAGGTTTCGAGCATCGCCAACGGCGCTCCGGCGACCGTCGTGGCCGAAGACCTCAACGGCAGCGCGCGCTTCACCGGCCACGTTGCTGGCGTCCTCAATGAGATCAATCCGGGTTCGACTGACTTTCAGGTGAAGGTTTTGCTTTCGAATCCCGGCCAGCGATTGCGCCCCGGTATGGTCGTCCAAGGAAGGGTCGACGCTGCGCAAGTGCGCGGCGTTCGCGTTCCCGTCACCGCTTTTACCGACGATAACCACGACGCCGTCATGACGGTGCAAAACGGCGGCAGCGTCAAGACGATGAAAGTTGCCGAGCTCGGCAGCGACGGAACGACCTCCGTCGTCAGCGGGCTGATCCCCGGGACCCGAGTCGTCAACGACGGTCAGGCGAGCCTCGGCGACGGCGAGAAAGTCTCCTACCAGCAGTGAAGTTCAGCCTTACACGGCTCTTCATCAATCGCCCAACCCTCGTTTTCGTCATCATCGCTCTGATGGCATTCGCGGGCATTTTGTCTACCGTGACGATCGTCAAGGAGCTCTACCCCGACGTCAGCCAGCCGACGGTAACCATCTCGGTCCAGTATAACGGCGCGTCGGTGACGGAGATGCGGGACAACATCGTCGCGCCGATCGAGCAGAATCTCGCCGGTACCGCCGATCTTCAGACGTTCAACTCGGTCGTGCAGCAGGGTCAGGCGCGGATCACCGCGATCTTCGACATCAACTCCGAGTCGGCGACGGACCTCGCCTTGACGAACAAAGCGATTCAAGCCGCAGAAAAGTACCTGCCGACGAACCTAACGCCGCCGACGGTCAACCTGTACGACCCCACGCAGTCCACGGTCGTTACGCTGGCGCTCTATTCGAAGACGCTTTCGCTGTCGCGCCTCGCGCTCTACGCTACCAACGTCATCGCGCCGCAGCTCGAGCAAGTCCCCGGAATTTCGTTCGCCAACGTCGGCGGCGTGGTGACGCCGGCCTACGAGGTCGTCGTCGATCCAACCCGTCTGGCGGCGGCGAACCTGACGCTGAACGACGTTACCAATGCGCTGCAGAATAACAATCAGCGCGTGCCCGGCGGCTTCGCCTACGAGCCGAACCGGCAGACGACGATCGATATTCGCGGCGACATCCAAAATCTCGACACGGTCCGCAATCTGCCGATCGTTACGTCGAGCGGCGGCGGCTCGACCGTCGCAAACTCGACCGGTTCCCAGGTCGAGAGCTACTCGGGCGGCCTGTCGGCCCTACCGGGCGTCGTCAACTCCTGGAGCGCAACCAATTCCGTCGTGCGCATCGGTGACGTCGCGACGGTAAACGAGGGGTTCGAGCCGCAACTGCAGTTCGCGCACATCAGCGGCCAGACGGGCCTCTTTCTTCAGATACAGAAGGCCTCGACCGGCAGTGAGGTCGACGCCTCGAACAACGTCCTAGCGGCGCTGCCGCAGATCGAGCGGCGCTTCCCGGAGATCAGTTTCCGCGTCATTAACGTCCAGTCGAAGTTTACCGAGCAGCAGATCATCATCGTCAGCCGCACGCTGATGCTCGCGATCCTGCTCACCGGTATCGCGATGATCTTTTTCCTGCGCTCCTGGCGCAGTGCGATCGTGGTCTGCGTCTCGATTCCGACCTCGCTCGCGATCGCGATCACGGTGATGCGCATGATGCACCTCACGATCGATACGATCTCGCTCCTGGGCATGTCGCTGGTGATCGGGATCCTGGTCGACGATTCGACCGTCGTGCTCGAGAATATCGAGCGCCACTTTACCGAG